>JAJXWG010000178.1 GCA_021781695.1 Pseudomonadota bacterium | reverse complement strand
TATGCGATCGTGCTTGAGCAGAACGATACCAGCGCGCTGCTGCGCACCCTGACCGACTATACCAACAGCAAGCACAACGTGTGGGGCATCGTCGCACGCAACCGCGAACAGAATTTCGTGCTCAACCTGCTATTGAACCCGGAGATCGATTTCGTCACGCTCCTGGGGCAGGCAGGCACCGGAAAGACGCTGCTGACGCTGGCAGCGGGGCTGATGCAGACGCTGGAATCAAAGCTCTATTCGGAAATCATCATCACTCGGGTGACCGTGCCCATAGGCGAAGACATCGGTTTTCTGCCCGGCACCGAAGAGGAGAAGATGACCCCGTGGATGGGCGCGCTGGAAGACAATCTGGATGTGCTCAACAAAACTGACGAAGATGCAGGCGACTGGGGGCGTGCCGCCACCCGCGACCTGATCCGCTCGCGCATCAAGGTCAAATCGCTCAATTTCATGCGCGGCCGGACTTTTCTAAACAAATACATTATCATAGACGAGTCCCAGAACCTGACGCCCAAACAGATGAAGACGCTGATCACGCGCGCAGGCCCCGGCACCAAGGTGGTGTGCATGGGCAATATCGCGCAGATCGACACGCCCTATCTGTCGGAGGGCAGCTCAGGGCTGACCTATGTGGTGGACAGATTCAAGGGATGGGAGCATGGCGGCCACATCACCCTTTTGCGCGGCGAACGATCCAGGCTGGCCGATCATGCAGGTGAAGTCTTATGAGCGTCAAAATCAAAGCGGATTAAAAATTGAGTCCTGTTATCGAAAAACCTGATGCCGAGTGGCAGGCTTTGCTCACACCCGAGCAATACAAGGTGTGCCGCGAGTGCAGCACGGAGCCGCCCTTTACAGGCGCATACTGGGCCTGCCACGATTCGGGCATCTACCGCTGCGTGTGCTGCAATCACCCGCTATTCGACGCTGCGGCCAAGTTCGATTCCGGCAGCGGCTGGCCCAGCTTCTGGCAACCCATAAAGGATGAAAGTGTTTCCATTCGTGCCGACAGCAGCCATGGCATGCAGCGGGATGAGGTAAACTGCGCGCAGTGCGGATCCCATCTTGGCCATGTCTTCCCCGATGGGCCGCCACCCACCGGACTGCGCTTTTGCATCAACTCGGCCTCTTTGACGCTAGACAGAAACTAAATCATGAAACTGTTATTCGATGTTTTTCCGGTTATCCTGTTCTTTGTCTTCTTCAAATTCGGCAATTCACATCCCGAAACAGCTGATGCCATACTGGCTGCGTTCCACATTGTTCTGGGCCAGTCCATCAAGCCAGCCATTTTCCTTGCCACGCTGGTTTCAATTTTCGCCACCACCCTGCAGATTCTCTGGACAAAATACCGGCACGGCAAAGTCGATGCAATGTTATGGTTAAGTTTTTTTGTCATCGTGCTGTTTGGCGGCGCCACCCTGATATTTCACAACGACACCTTTATCAGATGGAAACCCACCGTCTTGTACTGGCTTTTTTCAGGGGCGCTGATAGGGTCCAACCTGATTTTCAAAAAAAATCTGATTCGCAGTGCCTTGAGCAACAAAATGGCGCTGCCGGTGCGCATATGGAACCTGTTGAACCTGAGCTGGGGGCTGTTTTTTCTGGCGCTGGGGTTCATCAATCTGTACGTCGCCTACAACTATCCCATCGAATCCTGGGTCAATTTCAAACTGTTCGGCTTCACCGGACTGATGCTGATATTCGTCGTGGCGCAAAGCGCATGGCTGTCAAAATATATGAACGAAGATAAGGAAAACAACTGATGTGGTATGCAATCATCGGACAGGACTTCCCCGAGAGCCTGGAAAAGCGCATGGCATCGCGCCCTGCTCATGTGGCGCGCCTGGCAGCACTGCAGGCACAAGGCCGGCTGATGCTGGCAGGGCCCTTCCCGGCCATCGATGCAGAGGATCCAGGCACGGCAGGCTTTACCGGCAGCCTGATCATCGCGGAATTTCCATCGCTTGCCGAGGCAAAAGTCTGGGCCGATGCGGAACCTTATCTTGCAGGCGGCGTCTACGAGAAGGTCAGCGTCAAACCGTTCAAAAAGACTTTCCCGACATGAACAACATCGAAACCATGCGCGACAAGCTTTCGAGCCTAGATCCGGTATCGGTCGATATCATAGACGAGAGCCATAAACACGCTGGACATGCAGGTGCAAGGGATGGCGGAGGCCATTACCTGCTGAAAATTATCACGCCAAAGTTTGCCGGGATGACTACGATGGCACGCCATCGTATGATATATTCCGCACTGGGAGAGATGATGAAGCGTGACATTCACGCGCTTAATATACAGGCGAAAACGCCGGACGAAGTTTAACTTTTTAATTCAAGAGGACTTACATGTTGAAAACTCATAAACTTGCAGCTCTGGCCATCGTGACCGCACTGGCTATCAATCCTGCCTTCGCCGATGACAAGTCCGCCGCCATCGTGAATGGCGTAGCCATTCCCCAGTCGCGCGTCGATATGGACGTCAAGGGCGCCGAATCGCAAGGCCGCGCCGACAGTCCTGAGTTGCGCAAACTCATCCGCGACGATCTGATCAACCGCGAAGTGATCGCGCAACAGGCCGTCAAGGAAGGCCTGGACAAGACGCCATCCGTGCTCGATCAGCTTGCCATCGCAAAACAGACCGTGCTGGTGAGTGCTTTCATACAGGACTACCTCAAGAAGCACCCGATCAGCGACGAACAGATGAAGAAAGAGTATGACAATTACAAGGCACAGCTGGGCGACAAGGAATACGAAGTAAGCCATATCCTGGTCAAGACCGAGCCCGAAGCCCGCGCCATCATCGCCAAACTCAACAAGAAGGCCAAGTTTGAAACGCTTGCCAAGGAATCCCTGGATGCGGGTTCTGCAGGAAAAGGCGGCGCATTGGGCTGGACCGTACCCAAAAGCCTGGTCGAACCTTTTGCCAATGCGTTGCTGAATCTGAAAAAAGGCGAATACACCAAGGAGCCCGTGCAGACCCAGTTCGGCTGGCACGTGATCAAGCTCGACGACATACGTCCGCTGAAGGCGCCCAGTTTCGACCAGATGAAGCCGAAGCTGGAGCAGCATCTGCAACAACTGGAAGTTCAGAAAGCCGTCAGCGACCTGCGCGCATCAGCGAAGATCGAATAAGGTATTTTGCAACCCTAAAAAAGGACACCCGAGGGTGTCCTTTTTTTACTCTAAGAAGCAGCGCTTCGCGTCAACAGGAAAACATTCTCCTGCATCCTGGTCACTCCGCGCTCGGCGAAGCGAGGCTCCAGAACGTCGGCCTGATCGAGCAGCTCTATCTGTGCCGCATCGCGATACAGCCTTTCCACCTCGTCGACTGACACCGCAAACGGCGGGCCCTGCATTTCATCCTGGGGATAATCGAAGGTGATCAGCAGTATCCTTGTTTCGCGCGGCAGTATGCTCATCAGATGGCGCACGTAACGTTCGCGCATTGCAGGCGGCAGCGCGACCATCGATGCGCGGTCATAAACCGCAGAAACACCTTCCATGTCTTCGCGTTTGAGGTCGAAGAAATCGCCGCAAAGTATGCGTATGCCCTGTGCCTCGCAGCTTTCGAATTTCCCGAAAGACCTGCATGTCGCAGAAAGGCCGGTTTCCTCGAAGTAGGCGCGAACTGCGATCGGGCTCAACTCCACCCCGAGCACTTTGGTACCCTGCCTAGCAAGCCACGACATATCCAGGCTCTTTCCACAAAGGGGCACGAACACCCTGCTTCCCAGCCGATGGCCATGCCGCATCAGATAGGGATTGACCTCGTTCTGATGAAAGCCTGTCTGGTCAAGCTCCCATCGTTCCAGCCAGAAATCCCTATCCACCTATCCCACCCATTTTCTGGCGTTACTGAACATCCTGAGCCATGCGCCGTTTTCCTTCCAATCGGCAGGATGCCATGAGTTCTGCACCG
>JAJXWG010000177.1 GCA_021781695.1 Pseudomonadota bacterium | reverse complement strand
AAAGTCGCTGCCCGTGAATTATGGAAGCTGATCATAGAGAGCACCTACGATCACGCAGAGCCCGGCGTGCTGTTCATCGACCTGATGAACCGCGACAACAACCTTTCCTATTGCGAAGTGATCGAGGCGACAAATCCTTGCGTCACAGCAGATACTTGGGTGTTGACCGGCCAGGGAGCACGACAAGTACGACAGTTAATTGGCAAACCTTTCACTGCAATTGTGGATGGCAAACCCTACCCGACAGAGTCCCAAGGTTTTTTCTTCACGGGTTGCAAACCTGTTTTGCATCTGAAGACTGTCGAGGGCCATTCATTGCGCCTGACCGCTGACCATCCCGTGTTGCGCGCATCACACATGACGCGCTATACACGAAAAACAGAGTGGATCAAGGCGGGTGATCTGCGTATAAACGACAAAATAGTTTTGCACGATCATCGCGCCATTCAAGCATGGGATGGTGCGCACACCGCGCAGGAAGGATACCTGATCGGTTTACTGATAGGCGATGGCACACTCAAGAATGACAAAGCAGTGCTTAGCGTTTGGGACACCGCTGCGCTGAAAATTGCCAACGGAGGCGACATGCTGCCTACCGCCGGCATTGCCGGCATCATGCATACCGCAGAACAGGCTGCACGTTCCTTGCCCCACCGCAGCGACTTCAAGGGCTGGCAAAAACCTGTAGAAGGTCGCGGCGAATATCGCCTGGTAATAGGCGCTTTGCGCACGCTGGCATTGGAGCTTGGGCTGACTCCGGGCAACAAACGCTTCACCCCTGCAATGGAGTCTGACTCGTCAGACTTTTATCGCGGTGCATTGCGCGGCATGTTCGATGCGGATGGTTCAGTACAAGGCTCTCAGGAAAAGGGCATCAGCGTCAGATTGACACAGATTGACCTTGCCAACCTGGAAACTGTGCAGCGCATGCTGCTGCGCCTGGGTATCAATTCCACCCTCTACTTGAATCGCCGTCCCGAAGGCATGAAGACATTGCCAAACGGCAAAGGTGGCAGCAAAGAATATGCCTGCCAGACACTGCATGACCTCATCATCAGCGGCGAAAATATCGTTCGTTATGCTGAACTGATCGGTTTTGCCGATTGCGACAAGATGGAGAAACTGAACAGCTTGCTGGCCAATTATCAACGCAAACCAAATAAGGAGCGTTTTGTTGCAACCGTGCTGTCGCTGGAAGAACAAGGCATCGAGGAAGTGTATGACGTAACCGTAGCCGAAGTGCATGCCTTCGATGCCAACGGTTTGTATGTTCACAACTGCGCAGAGCAACCCCTGCCCCCTTACGGCTGCTGCTGCCTGGGTTCGATCAACCTGACCTCCATGGTGAAAAATCCGTTTTCAAGCCATGCCGGATTCGATTACGAACCCTTCAAGCAGCTGGTCAGGACTGCTGTGCGCATGCTGGACAACGTGCTGGACGTGACCGCTTGGCCATTGCCCGAGCAGCAACAGGAAGCAGCAAACAAAAGGCGCATAGGACTTGGCTACACGGGTTTGGGCGATGCACTGGTGATGCTTAACCTGCGTTACGACACGGATGTTGCACGGTCCTTTGCCGCAGACATCACGCGCATCATGCGAGACGAGGCGTATTCAGCCTCGGTCGAACTGGCCCGTGAGCGCGGCGCATTCCCGTTGCTGGATGCCGAACTCTATTTAGCCTCCCCGCATTTCTCTTTCCGCCTACCGGATGAAATAAAAAACAGAATTCGGGAACATGGCATCAGGAACAGCCATCTTTTGTCCATCGCGCCCACCGGGACGATTTCGCTGGCCTTTGCCGACAATGCATCGAACGGCATCGAGCCTGCCTTCTCCTGGTTCTACACGCGCAAGAAGCGCATGATGGACGGCACGACAAAAGACTATCAGGTCGAGGATCACGCCTGGCGCCTGTATCGTCAGATGTCAGAGATAACCAGCAAAGCAACATCTCAGTCCTCAGTCCCCAATCCTCAATCCTCTGGCTTGCCTCCTGCCTTCGTCAGCGCGCTGGAGATTTCCGCGCTCGACCATATGAAGATGGTCGCGGCCGTCGCGCCCTATATCGACACATCGATCAGCAAGACCGTCAACGTACCCGCCGACTATCCCTTCGAGGATTTCAAGAATTTATACACCGAGGCCTGGCGTGCAGGCCTCAAGGGGCTCGCGACCTACAGGCCCAACAGCGTGCTGGGCTCGGTTTTGTCCGTCACAAAGAAGGATGAGCAGCCGCAGGATTTCGTGTTCGACCAGGACAGGCGCATCGTGCTGGAAGCTGCACCCAAACCCGCGCTGGCTTCGCTGCGCTGGCCCGGCCGACCTTCTCTTCCGGCAGGCAGTGAAGGCTGGGTATCGCAGGTGGTCAAACATCCGCTAGGCAGTTTCGTTGCCTTCGTCTCGCACACCTCCAGCAATGGCGCAAACCATCCCTTCGAAGTCTGGGTGAACGGTTCGGAGCAGCCGCGCGGCCTGGGTGCACTGGCAAAATCGCTTTCGATGGATATGCGCACGCTAGATCCGGTGTGGATACGCATGAAGCTGGAAATGCTGATGAAGACGGCAGGCGACGATGCGTTCGACATGCCTATGCCGCCCGACGGCGTTGTGACCCGCATGCCGAGTCTGGTAGCCGCTTTCGCGCACCTGATGAAATATCGCATCGAATCTTTGGGCGCACTGGAAGTCCACGATGGCATCACCACGCCAATGATGGATGCATTGTTCTCAAAAAAGGAACCCAAGACCGGCACCGACGGCACCATGAGCTGGACGGTGGATATTTCCAATGCGGGAAGCGGCGACGATTTCGTGCTGGGATTAAAGGAACTGGTGTTGCCTGACGGGCAAAGACGCCCATATTCGATGTGGCTGTCCGGCGTGTATCCGCGCGCGCTCGACGGTCTTTGCAAGGTGCTGAGCCTGGACATGCGCGTCATTGATCCCGCGTGGATAGGCATGAAGCTGCGCAAGCTGCTCAACTTCGGCGAACCTTTAGGCGACTTCATGGCGCGCGTACCTGGAGGCAGCAAGATGGAAAGCTATCCGTCCACCGTTTCCTATGTCGCCAAGCTGATCATCCACCGCTACGCGATGCTGGGCGTGCTGGACGAGAACGGCTATCCGGTAAAACAGATGGGCGTGCTTGAAATCCCAGAAGGCCAGATCAAATCCACCAATGCTAAATCTCTTGCTGGCAAAGCCTGCAAGGAATGCGGCAATGCAACGCTGATCAAGAAAGACGGCTGCGAGTTTTGCACCAGCTGCGGCGCGATCGGCGCCTGCGGCTGAATGTTGATTCCGGACAAATTCGAAAGCAACGACATGACCCTGAACATCCCATGGCCGCTGAAAACCAGAGAGCTGCACAACCACCACTTCGACTCCACGATCTGGAACGATTTCAAGTTCCGCGATGACGACATCATCATCGCCACCTATGCCAAATCGGGCACCACCTGGGTGCAGCAGATCGTCGCGCAGATGCTGTTCAATGGCGCTCCCGATCTGGCGGTGGCCGAAATGTCTCCCTGGCTTGATCTTCGCGTGCCGCCCAAGGATGTGAAATTGACGATGGTAAACGCGCAGACGCATCGCCGAATGATCAAGACACATCTTCCCCTGGACGCACTCGTGTATTCGCCCATGGCAAAATATCTCTACATCGCGCGCGACGGCAGGGATGTTCTTTGGAGCCTTTACAACCATCACTCAAATGCAAATCAGGCCTGGTACGATGCGCTGAATAACACTCCCGGCCGTGTCGGTCCGCCCATCGAGCGGCCAGGCGCCGACATTCTCAATTATTGGCACGAGTGGCTGAATGGCGACGGCTATCCTTTCTGGTCGTTCTGGGAAAACATACGCACCTGGTGGCAGATACGCGAGCTACCCAATGTGATGTTTCTCCATTTCAACGATTTAAAGCGCGACATGCCGGGCCAAATGC
>JAJXWG010000176.1 GCA_021781695.1 Pseudomonadota bacterium | reverse complement strand
ATGCTTCTATACATCAGCACGAACGGTTTTTGAAGCACTCACCCGGTTGGTGAATAGTCCGTTCGCCCTGATGTATAGAAGGGCGGGCGTGTCAAAGTGGAGATGATCTGCCAACTGCATTTTTTAGGTTGATTGTTTTGTAGCGCGCAACGCTGCCAGCTTGCGATATTTAAGGTAGGTCGTGCGCGCATTCATGCTGGCTATGTTTAAGCCCGCGACTCCATCCAGCACCCCCAATCGCAACATAAATGTTCGCACGAATGCCCACAGGCCGCTAAGCCCAGCACCCAGCCATGTTGATTTTCGACCCGCTTCAAACATCTGCCGTGCCGCGGCATCCGAATACTGCGCCACCTTGCGCTCCACGTCATCTTGCGTAAGGTAGCTGTAGTGAAGCAGCGGGTTTTCAAACCTTGCCGTCTTTCCATCGAGCAGAACGATTTCATGAACCAGACTGTCGGAAAACCTGCCCCCATTCCGCCTGAAGAGACGCAACACATAGTCCGGATACCAGCCTGAGTGACGGATGAATTTTCCACAGAACTGCGAAAGGCGAGGACAGCAATAGCCTTCGGCCACAGGGCTTTGCATCGCCATTTCGATTTCCTTGCGCAATTCGGGTGTGACCCGTTCATCTGCATCGATCGAGAACACCCACTCTCCCGTCGCATAGCCCAGCGCACGGTTCTTCTGAGGCCCGAAACCCGGCCAGTCGGCATGCACGTATACTCTTGCTCCTGCTTCTTTCGCAATGCTCACCGTTTCATCTTGACTTCCCGAATCCACCACGATGATCTCGTCAGCCCAGGAAACCGATGCGACGCAGTCGCGAATGTTGGCCGCCTCGTTCTTCGCAATGATGATGGCGGACAGCATCATTTTTGCGGCTGGTATTCCGGCACCCAGCCTTTGAGCGACTCTTTCACTTCCTCGTCCGGCATGGTTGCAGCATCGGTCCATGCCAGCAGTTCCATAAGCCATGCCTCATCCACTGCTCGCGCCTTTGCTATGCGCAGCTTGGGGTGAGGCGTGGGCAGTGTGTGTTCATTGTCTGCCAGCAATTCCTCATACAGTTTTTCACCCGGGCGCAGTCCGGAAAACTCTATCCTTATTTCATCCCCGGTAAACCCGGAAAGCTGGATCAGCTGTCTTGCAAGATCGACGATCTTCACAGGCTCGCCCATGTCAAGCACGAAAATCTCGCCGCCCTGTCCCATCAGTCCCGCCTGCAATACCAGCTGCGCCGCCTCCGG
This sequence comes from Pseudomonadota bacterium, assembly GCA_021781695.1. GTDB lineage: Bacteria > Pseudomonadota > Gammaproteobacteria > Burkholderiales > Gallionellaceae > Gallionella. Next base: position 2,704 of record JAJXWG010000176.1, on the reverse strand, counting down.
TATGGACATGAAATAGCGCGTGATCTCAGGGTGTGTCACGGTCACAGGGCCACCCTTGGCAATCTGTTCGCGAAACTTCGGAATCACGCTGCCGGTGCTGCCCAGCACATTGCCAAAGCGAACGATGACAAACCGGGTACTTCCAGGCAGCTGCAAGGCCTGGCAGACCATCTCAGCCAGACGTTTTGATGCGCCCATCACATTGGTCGGATTGACCGCCTTGTCCGTCGATATCATCACGAATTTCTCGACGCCATTTCCCTGTGCGGCACGCGCCACCGTATAGGTGCCCAGCACGTTGTTGCGTATCGCCTGCCATGCGTTGTGATTTTCCATCATCGGCACATGCTTGTAAGCTGCGGCGTGAAACAACACGGCAGGGCGATGCCGTTTCATCACCTCATCGACTCTGGCTGCATCACGCACGTCCCCCACGAGACAGACGAGATTCAGCGAAGGATAAGTCTGCTGCAGCTCCTGTTCCACGGTGTAGAGCGCAAATTCGCTCAGTTCAAACAGCACCAGCCGTGCAGGGGAAAAGCGCGCGATCTGGCGACACAGCTCCGAGCCGATGGAACCGCCCGCCCCCGTCACCATCACCGATCTGTTGTGCAGCAACTCTTGCAACCCTGCCGTGTCCAGCAATACCGGATCGCGTCCCAGAAGATCGTCAAGTTCGATTGCACGCAGCTGCGACACGGCCACCTTGCCGCTCATCAGGTCGTCGAAAGAAGGCACGGTGAGCACCTGCACCTTGGCCGCACTGCAGAGCTGGATGGCGCGCTGGCGCTGCTGGTGAGAAGAGGCGGGCATCGCGATGATCGCGCGCTCTATGCCGAAGTGTTCTACCCAGTGCGCAAGATCAGACAGTCCGCCCAGCACCTTCACTCCGTTCAACGTGTGACCCTGCTTGCCTGCATCATCGTCCAGAAAACCCACCAGCTGCCATGCCGGGTTTTTGGCAAGATCCTTGGAAAGCGCCACCGCAGCATCCCCCGCGCCCAGCACCAGCACAGGCTCGCCGGACAGGTTCATGCGCCCGTGAAAATGTGTCTCCTTCCATATCCGATATAAAACCCGGCTGCCGCCCATGAACAGGATCAACAGCAAGGGATTGAGCACCAGCACAGAACGCGGCACGATCAGGTGGCTTCTGGCCATCCACAGCACAAACGGGATTGCTGCGGCTGCAAGCAGAACTGCAAGCACGATGCGGCGCAAGTCGTTCAGGCTCGCATAGCGCCAGATGCCGCGATACAGACCAAACCTCCAGAAGATCACGACTTGTAATGGCACGACCCAGAGCAAGGTATGCTGCAGCTCTGCACTGAAATTGGGCGGCAAATCGAAATTGAAACGCAGCAGGTAGGCCAGCATCCAGGCCAAAATCGCCGCGACGATATCGTGGAGGATCGCAAGCGCGGTGCGCATGCTCGATTTACGCAACATCGCCCCTGCCCTGATGCATGCGCCAGCGCCTGTCCACCCACATGCTTATCCCCAGATAAATCGCAGCCCAGAAGGCCAGCAGATTTCCCTGCCCCGCAGCATCCATGTGCAGCCCCGTCAGCGCCGATATGCCTGCCATCACCATCAGCACATATTCAACGATGGCCGTATTGCGATGCCCCCAGCCCATTTTCACAAGCCGCTGGTAATAATGACTGCAGTGCGCGACGGAAAGCTGTTCTTTTTTGCGCATGCGCTTGAAAAGCGTCAAGGTTGCATCCACGACAAAAGGCGAAAACACCAGCATGGGGAACCACAAGGGCCAGCATCCCTTCTGCCATCCTAAAACGCCGAAGGCTGCCGCAAGAAATCCCAGCGGAATGGAACCTGCATCGCCCATGAAGATTTTTGCAGGATGGAAGTTGTGGTAGAGGAATCCCATCGCAGCAGCACCCACCGTAAAATTCAGCATCGCGAAGGATGTATCGCCATTCATCAGCGCCGCGATCCCGTAGAAGCTGAAGCCCGTCAGGGCCATGCCGCCCGCCAGCCCGTCCGAGCCATCCATGAAATTGTAAAGGTTGGTCATCCATACGATGTAGAGCAGAACAGGCAGCATCCACATCCAGCTCAGGCCCGAGCCCAGCACCACGCACAAGGCAGCGGCAAAATGGCCGGCCAGCCTTGTTTTTGGTTTCAAGCCCCGCGCATCGTCGACGAGCGACAAAAGAAAAAGCCCCAGCATCGGCAGGACGACCCACCATGTCCAGAACTTGAACAGCAGCACCCAGCCCGACATGATGCCCGCCAATAATGCGATGCCGCCGGTGCGCGGTATGGGCTTGTCGTGTAGCGAGCGTTCGTTGGGGATATCCTCTATCGTGCCGTGCTTGCTCAAAGTCAGAATCAGCGCCAGCAGCATGGTGACTGCGGCCGAGATCAGCGGGGAATATTGGTTCATGAACGATGCCTAAAATTAAACGACACAGATTTTAACATGCACCTCAACTGCCGTTCCTGTAAAACAGCTTCAAGCACGCATCGAAGACCATATCCGCCGCGATGGCCTGCTGGCAGGGCGGCAGTCCTGTCTCCTGGTCCGGGATGGGACAGTGCCGCTTGAAGCAGGGCGAACAGTCAAGTCCGCTCTTGATGTGTACGCATGATCCGCCCAGAATTCCGCTGTAACCCGGGTCGGTCGGCCCGTGCAGCATGATGCCGGGAACATCCAGCACCGTGGCAAGATGGCCTATGC
>JAJXWG010000175.1 GCA_021781695.1 Pseudomonadota bacterium | reverse complement strand
ACGGCAGGATAGCCAAGCGCCTGATAGGCGAAGATTCGACAGTGGACAAGGAGTATCTGGTGCGGGTGCAGGGCAAGCTTGAGTCGAGTGGTCTTGCGCTGCTCTGCCAGGGGCTGAAGCTGGATGGCGAATATCTCAAGCCAGCGAAGGTCACCTGGCAGAACGAAGACCAGTTGCGCTTCGTGCTGCGCGAGGGGAAAAAGCGCCAGATTCGCCGCATGTGCGAACTGGTTGGGCTTACCGTGACGGGCTTGAAGCGCATCCGCATTGGCAAGGTGAAACTGGGCCAGCTGCCCGTCGGTCAATGGCGATATCTCGGCGAGAACGAGCAGTTCTAAGCGCACCATGCAAATACCCCCGCAATTCGAACGCACCGAAATCCTCATCGACGCAGAGGGCGTGATGCGTCTTGCCGGAAAGCATGTATTCGTTGCCGGCATGGGAGGCGTGGGCTCATACTGCACTGAAGCGCTGGCCAGAGCCGGGATAGGCCGCCTGACGCTGCTCGACCACGATGTGGTGGCCATGAGCAACATCAATCGACAGCTGCCGGCTTTGCTTTCCACCGTCGGAAAGCCTAAGGCGGAGCTGATGAAGTCGCGCATCGCGGACATCAATCCGGATTGCCAGGTGACGATCCTGAAAGTTTTCTTGACCACCGAAAACGTCAACGAGCTCGTGCCAGAGAATTGCGATTATGTGATCGACTGTATCGACTCATTGGTCTGCAAGGAAGCACTGGTGGCTGAGAGTTTCAAGCGCGGCTTGAGAGTGGCATCCAGCATGGGTGCCGGAAACCGGCTCGATCCGTCAAGAATAAAGATTGCCGACATCAGCAAGACGGACATGTGCCCGCTTGCGCGCCAGATGCGCAAACGCCTTTTAAAGCACCACGACATCCGCCGCGGCATACTCACCGTGTATTCCGACGAGCATCCGCGTGACCCGCTGCCACCAGAGCCCACCTCGCAGGGCCGTCCGCGCGCTGTCAACGGTACCATCAGCTATATGCCGCCACTGTTTGGCTACATGCTGGCGGGTGCTGTGATCAACAGGCTGCTGGAAGAACAACTCTAAAAAACGCAGTTGAAACTATAAAAAACCGTCCATGCTTCTATACATCAGCACGAACGGTTGTTGAAGCACTCACCCGGTTGGTGAATAGTCCGTTCGCCCTGATGTATAGAAGGGTGGGCGTGTCAAAGTGGAGATGATTTGCCAACTACGTTTTTTGGGTTTATTTGGTTTTGTCGTTCCCGCACCCGATTACACTATTCGAGTGCAAGCTGCGGGGGAATCCAGTCATACAAAGGCGCTGGTTCTCCGCTTTTGCGGGAAGACGATTAAATCGGCGTTTCCTTAGCTTCTGCTTTCACTCATGCCGGCTGCGAAGAAGCTTATGCGCTTACTTCTTCTCGGGACTGGACAGCGGAATGGGGATGACGAGCGCATAGCCCTGCAGTTCGTAATACGCGAGGGCGGGGTAGGCGCCGGGATTCACGACGGCGGGATTCTTCTCGGTGAGCCCTTCCATGTCCGAAGGCGAGAGATGCGCGCCGTGGACCGAGCTTCCGCAATATTCCACCTTCACGCCCTTGTTGGCAAGTGCGACCCACTGATCGACGATGCCCTGGTGGTCCAGGTAGTTTTTCTTTGCAAACATCGAGACGTATGGCCCTTCGATCACGACGGCGAGCTTTGTGCCCGGATGCTCGATGAGGTTGGATGCAACCATGGTGCTGTATTTGACAGTCTCGACATCTTTGGCCTTGATGTCCATGATGATCTTCAGGTCATGATACTGTTCTGTGTGCTTGTCGATCGCGGTGCCGCCTGGCGCAAACGACTCGTCTTCGGCCAGTGCGGCGCTTGCCGGCAGCAGCGCATTCAGGGAGGCAGCCAGAACCAATGTTTTCAGGATCATTTTCATATGCGTTGCTCCGTTGTTCAAATCAGTAAGCGCACAGTAGCACCTTTTGCAGGTCTCTTCCATGCTGATTTGTCTTGCGACGATCAGACATCCTGCAAAAACAGTGCGGCGCCAAGGATGGCAAGTGCATCTGCAACCAATGCGCGCCTTATGTTGCCTTGCAATGTCGATCCTGTCGCCCACAATCCTGCACAAATCACAGTGACCAGCAACGCCGATGTCCTGAATGCCAGGGCATCCATCTGCCACAACAGTGCAGTGGATGCGGCAAGCAGCAGCGCAAACTGGATTGCGGCTGACCAGAGCTGGACTTTGCTGGCCGGCGGATCGAACAGGGTCACAGCGGAGATATCGAAGGGCTTTTCCGGATAGCGTCTCGCAAGATAATCGGGCTTCCATCCCGGTGGCATGAACCAGATGCGCAGTCTGTCGGTCCAGTTTTCCATGCGCCATGCATCCCTGATCAGGTTCCAATAGACGGTCAGGTTGGCCCAAATCGGGTCCCAGCTATTGAGAGGAGGCCGCGTGCCATAAACGCATTTCTCTTCCCCCTCTTCTGCGTAGGTGCCGAATAGCCTGTCCCAGATGATCAGCATGCCGCCGTAGTTCTTGTCTATGTATGCGTCGTTCACCGCGTGATGCACGCGGTGATTGGAGGGCGATGAAAAGATGCGGTCGAACCAGCCCAGCTTGCCGACATGCTCGGTGTGTATCCAAACCTGGTAGAGCAGCACGGAAAGTCCCGCCACCGCGAAGATATCCGGCGGGACGCCTAGAATTGCCATCGGCAGGTAGAAAATCCAGCCCAGCAGGGGATAGGCGCTTTCCTGGCGCAATGCGGTGGAGAAATTGAAATGCTGGCTCTGGTGGTGCACGACATGGGCGGCCCAAAGTATCGCTTTTTCATGCGAATAACGGTGATACCAGTAATCGAAAAAGTCGTAGAGCACGACTGCGGCCAGCCATCCTTGCCAGGCATTCCAGAATGACAGGTGGAAGAGCGCCACTTTCTTGAATACCATCGCGTAGATGCCTATCGAGAAAACCTGCGTGAAGACCACGGTGACCTGGCTCAGCAGCCCCTGGCTCAGGCTGCTGATCGCGTCGTTGATCCGATAGGTGTTGCGGCCTGTCACCACGCCGTATGCATACTCGGCGAGGATGAGCAGGCTGAAGACGGGGAAGGCATATACGATGGTCTGTTCCATGGCGGTGGCGTGCTGTCACTACAGGAGAAATGATAATACAGACCGTCAAATTTCGAAACCGTTCACTCCGGCTGGCCAAGGCAGCGCTGGTAGAAAGTCAGCATGCGTTCTGCCTGTTTCGTGGCCGACCATGTGTGCGCATAGTCGCGCCCGGCGGCGCCCAGTGCATTGCGCGCATCATCATCGCTTAGCAAGCGGATGATTTTTCCGGAAAAATCGTCCACCGTTTCGCTTGCGATCAAGACGCCTTTGCCTTCCTGCAATACATCGCGCGTGCCGAGTTCCGCGGTCGAGACCACGGGTATGCCCTGCGCCATCGCTTCGAGCAGCACCAGACCCTGCGTTTCCGTGCGGGATGCGAAGATGAACAGATCCGCTGCGCGGTAGCAGCTGTTGAGTTCGGTGTGGCGATCCAGATAGCCTATGAACAGCACGCTTTCCTGCAACCCCATAGTCCCGACGTCGTGCTTCAGGTTTTTCAGCGCGGGGCCTTCCCCTGCGATCACGAGAAGCAAGTCCGGGATATGTTGTCTTGCCCGATGCAAAACGTTAAGCAGGAATCCGATGTTCTTCTCGAAGGCGACGCGCCCGACGAAGAGCAGCACCGGCCTTTCCTCAGAGATGCCGTATTTTGCGCGGAATGCGGCCCGGTCGCCCTGCGCGAAGCTTTCGGGTTCGATGCCGGTCGGTATGACTTCGGTGGGCGTCGCGATGCCGTAACTTTTGAGCACATGCAGCATGGGGTGAGAGGGCACGACCATGCCATCCAGGCTGTTGCCCTGATGATGCGAGAAGCGTTTTGCAATATGGCGCATCAATCGTT
>JAJXWG010000010.1 GCA_021781695.1 Pseudomonadota bacterium | reverse complement strand
ATGGTAAGTCCGGATCGCGCCGGCATCAGTCTTGTTTTCAATCTAATTTTGTAGTGAGGCTGCCGAATTCAGAATTGCCGGCAATATGAATGTGAAAGCCATGAAAGTACCCTGACGTTGTTGGCGCCAGCCGGAAATTGACCCAGGACCGGTTGCCATTTTATGGGATAGAAACTGTGGATAAGTATACCAAGGTCTGGCTTTTGTGAGTTCACTATTTCCATTTCCACAAACCTGCCGGGAGAAGGTTCGCAAAGAAGAAAAACCGACGCGAATCCGTATCAATCGGGCATCAGAATATTTCATCAGGCACGGCTTCTTCATTGCACCTGGGATTCTGTTCCCTCGATTTTGGGCGTAATTTTGCGCCCAGGCGGATTGTCTGGCCCAAGCATTGCTACAAATGAAAATGGGCACCAGTAATCTGGTACCCACATTCATATATGACTGGCGTCCCCAACGAGATTCGAACTCGTGTTACCGCTGTGAAAGAGTTGTATATTACACTCCTATGCACATCGGTACACGTTGCAACTATTTGTTTATTTGACTTTGTGTATATTGACGTCTATCATTGTCTATGCAATTTGATCCACATCTGTGAGACAAATCCGAGACAAGTTGACTTATTAAGTCAACAATTAAAACGAGGTCCATCATGGCAAGATCAACCAGAAGTAAGTCGCTCGAAACCAGAACGAAAAGATTCGAGCTGAAAGAGGGAAAACGACATAACGTAACCATCGGTCAAGGGTTGATTTTGCTTTATCGGAGAGGTGCAAAGTCTTCTACCTGGTATGCGAAAATTGCCAAAGGCGACGGAGGATATTTGCTCCAAAATCTAGGCCAAGCCGATGACCATCAAGATGCAACCGGCGTTGATATACTCAGCTATTTTCAGGCTCAGGAAAAAGCGCGGGAATTAGCTCTTGAGCTGAAGCGCAACAAGGGAGTAATTTTTAAACCTCTGACCGTTGCCAAAGCCGCTGAACAATATTTAGCGTGGTATGCGACCGAGCGTAAGGCATTGAAGGAAACCACTGCGACGATCAACGCGCATATCCTTCCACATTTTGGCGAACGATTGGCCAGTGAGTTGGCCACCAAGGAAATAACTACATGGCACAGAAAGCTTGCAACCACGCCGCCTCGCCGTCGCATTGGCAAGTTTTCCAAGCGTATTCAAGAGGTCGTCAAGGTAGAGGCTACCCAGCCACGTAAATCCACTGCAAACCGCATCCTGACCGTGCTTAAGGCCATTCTGAACAAAGCCTTTCAGGATGATTTAATTTTCGATGACAAGGCTTGGCGCAAGGTAAAACCATTCGAGAATACCGACGAGGCAATCACGCGATTTTTGACCAGTGCGGAAAGCGAGCGGCTTATCAATTCGTGCTCTGCCGACTTTCGATTGCTGGTGAAAGCCGCGCTATTCACCGGCGCACGCTATGGGGACCTGTGTCGAATGAAAGTAAGCCAGTTCAATGCTGATACGCGCAAGGTTTACATTTCCCCCGAAGGAAAAAACAGCAAAGGCCGCTATGTCCCACTATCTGCAGGGGGACTGGATTTATTTCGTGAGGTATGCGCCGGAAAAGTTGGCACTGATTTTATTTTCACTCGATCCGATGGTAGTCAGTGGGGAAGAAATTATCAGACAAGACCACTGAAAGCGGCATGTGAACAGGCGCGCATCGAACCCGCGATCAGCTTTCACGAATTGCGGCATACCTACGCCTCATTGCTTGCCCAGGCAGGCGCCGATCTGCTTACCATATCAAAGTTACTAGGGCATGCCGATACGCGCATCACGTCAAAACACTATGCACATTTGTGTGACAAGACATTGAGCAGTGCCGTGGAAAACTTGCTGCCTGATTTCGGACACAAGCCGAAAAAGAAAATCGTAGCGATCAGATAAAAAAGCAACACAGCCGCCTGACTGATTCGGGCAAAGCGGCGGCAGAGGTGATGCAACACCCGCACCGCCTAACCACAACGCAACCTTACTAGGAGGTAAGCATCATGGCTGACATCAACGTACCAGAACAAGACTGCGGCATCAACATTCCCAATGAAGTAGGACCAATATACCAGCTTTCGCCGAAGGCTAGCGCTATTGACATCCGCGACCATCTCAGCGCGCGATTGTCGCAGTTGCATGCTTTGCTGGTAGCGACGCATGGGTGCGGCTACGAATCATTCAATCAATTATCAGATCCCCTTAAAGATAACTACTTGTGGTGCTGCGCAGCCATCGCTGAAGAGTGCGAAACACTGGTTGATGCATGCGTTCGATAAATCCAAAAAGCATAAAGGAGGATGACATCATGAGCAAAGCCAATATCAGCATTGATTACGATGACCGGTTAGATCACATCAGGATTATTCGCCACGCGCTGCTTATTGGCCTGGATTCATATGGCGAGATCGAGCGCATTATCAATGCCGTCGATATCCGGGAGCTATACGGAAAAGAGGTTGCAGGCAATCTGAAGCCGAAATCTCCGACAGCTGGTGATTCAGGTGAAGCTATCGGGGAATTTGCCCAGGCATTGCGCTTACTAGAATTGATGGAGCGCGAAGTCAGCGAGATGCATAACCAATAAACAATATCGAGTTTGCTACCCCTAGCCTGGCCGGGCGAAAGGCGGGAACCTTCACCGCTTGGGGTGGCATCTATTTGAAGGGCACTTTGAAGGAGTGCTTATGAAAAGATACTACACCACAAATCAGGCCGCCCAGGCGATTGCCGAACGATTGGATCGTACGCAAACACATGAAGCGGCGGCAAGAGGATGGATAACCAAAATTTGTGCTGCCATCTTAAAAAAGAAGCTTATCGGCGTTCATCAAGGAAAAGAGATTGATCCTGACAGTCCTGGATCAGCCGTTGCTGCTGTGGTAGCAGATATCCGTTCAGATGACCTTAACGCATGGCTAGATTCCATCAGGTGTCCGGTGCTGGTTGATGAGCAAGCCGAACCCGCTGCAAAGGCGAACTCCACGCCGGTCTCCACGCAAAATAATACCAGCGAAGCATCGTATGACTGGATAAGTGAAGCGCTGAAAATAGCGAATCAGATTGGGCAAAAACAATATGACGCTGGTACTCGACAGATTACTGCACGAAGCATCTGTGAGGCGGTTGCAAAAGAGTTGGGAAAGGAGAAACGATCACATGGTCAACGCGGCATAAGATCATCAGGATCAATCCGGCAAGCTGCTCTAAAAGGATGGAAATTTACTCCCAAAACACCGGAATAAGTGGATTTAGTGGAATGGGTTGAAAATACCCATAACTTATTCCATATAACTACGCAAAAACCCAATAACGGCGAGGCTTTAAAGGCATCGCCGTTTTTAATTTCTCACGCGATATTTCCGTCTTAATCCAGTTTAATTACATCCAGAAGCGCAGGCAATCCTGTTTGTGCATGTTTAAGACTATGGAGGCAGCTATGAACAAAAACACATCGGAAAGTCGCGCCTTTTCAATCTCGCAGTTTTGTTCCGCTTACGGCTTTAGCAGAGCCGCTTTTTATAATTTAGCCAAGGCGGGAAAAGCACCCGCAACGCTAAATATCGGCAGACGCCGCCTTATCACCAAAGCAGCCGCAGAAGCATGGGAAAAAGCTATGACTTCGGCATCCGCTTAAAGGGTAACGTCATGACTTCTGCAGGCGTCGCTTGTGGCGCTGAAGTGTGTAAAAAAAGCAAGGTCGTAGAACGGTGGCGACCATGAGTCATTCAGATGAATTTATCGACGCCATGCGGACACAGGGACTCGCCATGCACCGCAACGAGCTGATGGCCGATGGTTTGCTGCACCGTTACCGTGTAGAAGGCGATAAACCTGGTTCGCTCAACGGCTGGTATGTCCTGGACTTGAGCCATCCGGCGCACGGTGCTTTCGGTTCATGGAAAACCGGACAGTCCGTAAGCTGGTGTCCCGCGCATCAAACTGCCATGAGCGAGAATGACCGGCGCGCCCTGGCGCGGCGTCAAGCCGCCACACGCGCAGCGCGATACGCCGATCAGGTTGCGATGCAGAAGTCTGCACAGAATCGCGCAGCCAAATTATGGGAAGCGGCCAAACCGGCGAAAAACAAGCATCCCTATCTGCTCAGAAAGGGCGTAGGCGCATTCGGGATTCGCCAGATGGGGGATAGACTTGTCATTCCCCTGCGAGACGATTGTGGGGCGATTTGGAGTATCCAGTTCATTGATTCGGGTGGCGGCAAACGTTTTCTGTCTGGTGGCCGAAAAAAGGGTTGCTATTTTTCCATTGGGGAGCCCAGGGATGCGCTTTGCATCTGCGAAGGCTACGCTACGGGCGCGAGTGTCTACATGTCCACCGGCCACGCCACGGCCATCGCTTTTGATGCTGGCAACCTGGCATCTGTGGCTGCAGCGATGCGTAAGAAATTTCCTGAATTAAAAATCATCATCGTGGCGGATTATGACGCGGACACTGAAGGAAATCCCGGTATGACTTACGCCCTCGATGCAGCCCGCGCAATAGGCGCTCTTGTGGCCTTCCCGATTTTTGAGGTGGCTATCTGATGACTCTCAGCGATATGAATGATCTGCATGCAGCCAAAGGCAAAAAGGCCGTCAAAGAAGCAATCGATGCTGCCAAGTCGCCAGAATCGATAAGCAAACCATCAAATAAAAAGACGCGACCACCGGTCAATCAATCAGGTGGATCGTCTGAAACATTCAACGCTGACGGCAGGCGCGTCATCCGCCACGATCAGGGCAAGCTTCCTGAAATTGTCGATGCCCTGGGCGCGGCTCTCGCCGAAGCCGACGACCTGAATTTGTTCGTTCACTCGGGCCGTCTGGTGCGCATTTATCCGGCATCGGATAAGCAGATGGGCAGCGTCCACCGCCCGAAAGGAACTCTGATTTTGCACGATGTCGATGCGGCCCATTTGGCAGAACTGGCGGGGCGTGCTGCCATTCATGAAAAGTTCGACTTACGCACGGAAAGCTATCGCAAGATTGACTGTCCGCGCCGTGTTACCGAAGCATACTTGGCGCGAGGTCATTTTCCCGAGCTGCGCAAGTTGACCGGCTCTGTAGAGGCTCCTATCGTTACCCTTGAAGGGGGGCTGATTGATTGCCCTGGTTATGATGCAAATACCGGCCTGTTTCTCGCGTTCGACACGATACCGGGGTATCGCCGACCACAGTCAAAATTGAACCAGGCGCAGGCAAAAAAGGCCGTAGAGCGCTTGCTCAAATCGATTGAACTTTTCCCTTTTGTAGCAGATGCCGACCGCTCTGCAACAGTGGCCGCGATTATCACCAGCCTGGTGCGACGCGTTCTCCCTGCGGCACCCATGTTTGCAGTGTCGGCTCCGTCAGCCGGAACGGGTAAAACTCTGCTCGCCAACACGGCACCGGTAATTTCGACCGGGCGTGTCGCTTCCGTACTGTCACTTGGGCACGATGAAGCCGAGTCAGAAAAGCGCATCGCGGGTGTATTGCTTGCCGGTGATGGCGCGATCCTGCTAGACAACATTGAGCGACCCTTGAGCGGCGATTTACTTTGTCAGGTGCTAACGCAGTCATCGGTGCGCCTGCGCCCTCTGGGCGGCTCCGGCATGGTCTCTGTGCCGACCAACAGCATGCTAATCGCAACGGGCAACAATCTCGCCGTTCTGGGCGACCTCAAGCGGCGTGTCGCGCTAATCCGCCTCGATGCAGGAGAAGAGCGGCCCGAACAGCGCAAGTTTTCCCGAGATCACCTCGAAGATGTTTTTGCAAATCGCGGCGAACTGATAGCGGCAGCCCTTTCAATCCCCTTGGCTTATCAAGGCGCAGGATCACCACCCATCGAGGGTCTATATCCACTTGGCGGCTTCGAGCAGTGGGACGCCATGGTACGCCGTCCGCTAGTTTGGGCTGGCCTTCCTGATCCTATTCTCAGTTCGGAAGGTCTGCGCGACAACGATCCAGACCTGGATGCCATGCGTCAGTTGTTTACGTCCTGGCATGAAGCGTTCAGCGATACCAGTAAGAGCGTCTCCGAAGTAGTCAGCGCTGGCTTGGACACCTTTGTCGGCGCGAACGGCGGAGATCCTGTGCGCCCCGAGTTGCGTGATGCACTGCAACTGGTGTGCTCAGAAAAAGTCAACAGCCGCCGTCTGGGTTACTGGCTGCGCGCCCATCGAGATCGCATCACCGAAGGCATGCAGTTGATCCAGATGGGGATAGATGGGCACAGCAAGGTGGCTAAATGGAGGATCAAAACATGCGGGTAATGCGGGGGATTGCGGGTAACTCTCTACCTTTCCTGAGAAATATGGCAGAGAAAGTAATATATATGTGGCTGGGTAGAAAGTACCCCGCCATCACCCGCCATCACCCGCAACCTCTCCCATTTGTTCGGCTGGATATTTCAACGGGTCCCTCTCTCGACTTTCTTAGCTGCGGGAGCTAAGACTCGCGAAAAAATTCTAGCCGCTGGGTTTGCGGTTAAGTGAAATATATATGTAAATCATGCAATTAAGTGAAAATATTTAGGGCATAAACATGAAAAACGAAGTGAAATTTTTAACCAGAAGGGAGTTTGCTACCCGGCTTGGTTGTGTCCCGAGCTATGTCACCAAGCTTGGTCACCAAGGGCGGCTGGTGCTTTCTCATGACGGGAGGCTCGTTGATGTGGAAGCGTCCATGGCGCTGATTGACAGTAATCGCGTTAGACCATTGGTGTAGAAGCCCAGCCGCATACAACGAGTAATTTGGGCGCTGATTTCCTTTTTGGCGCGCCTGCCATGTTTGGGGGGAAAACGGGGATGAAAAGTCGCGCACGCTATTGCGAATGCTGCGGGGATAGATTCATCCCGTCTGGCATTGCAACCAAGGAAAGACGCCATGCTCAACGATATACAGTGCCGCAATGCAAAACCCCAAGCCAAGCCCTACAAGCTTACTGACGGCAAGGGGCTATATCTGGAGGTGAAGCCCCATGGGGTGAAGGCTTGGCGCTACCGTTTCAAGCTGGCTGACAAGGAAAGTGTGTTCGCTATCGGAGACTATCCTGCCATTCCCTTGGTGGATGCCCGCAAAAAAAGGGAGGAGGCGCGCAACCTGGTGAAACAGGGCATCAACCCCGCCCACAACCGGCAACTGGAGAAAATCAAGCGCGGGCAGAAAGTGGCCACCACGTTCGAGGCTATCGCACTGAAATGGCTGGCGCTCAAGGATTGGGAAAAGACCACGAAGGATAGGCAGCTGAACATGCTCCAGCGCGTGGTATTCCCCAGCATCGGGCAACTACCGATCAAACAAGTTACACCGGCGCACATTCTGGACATACTCCAGCGGACATGGAAGGACCGACCCGCAGTGGCAGCGGAAGCGCGGTGCACCATGCAGGGCGTGTTTGATCTGGCTATCTGCACGCTGCGCGCCGACATCGATCCCGTGCATCCGGTGCGCAAGGCGCTGCCGACAAACAAGACCCAGCACAAGCGCGCCCTGACGGATGAGGAAATCGGGCAACTGTTGCGCGACCTGGATGGGTATCAACGCAACTTTCAGACGGTGGCCGCATTCCGGCTTATGTGGCTGACGCTATGCCGCGCGAGTGAAGCCACCGAAGCGCAATGGGCAGAATTTGACCTGGATGCTGCGATCTGGCGCATACCAGCCGAGCACATGAAGAAGCGCAAGGAACATGTGGTGCCGCTGCCCGCCCAGGCGGTGGCCGTGCTGCGATCCATGCACGGAGTAACCGGCAGGCATGCCCACGTTTTCCCCAACCGCGATGACTGGGCCCAACCCATGACTGATGCAACCATGCGCCAAGCCCTCAAGGCATTGGGATGGTCCGGCAAGTACAGCACTCACGCTACCCGCACCACGGGCAGCACAAAGCTTAACGAAATGGGCTACCCTTCAGACTGGATAGAAAAGCAACTAGCCCATGTGGAAATCAACGCGGTACGCCGCACCTACAACCATGCCGACTACCAGAACGACCGCGCCAAGATGATGCAGCACTAGGCGGGTTTTATCGAAGGCCTGCAGGCGGGCAACAAGGTGTTGTCTTTCAAAAAATCGGCGGCCTGAAAATGCTGTTTTCCATCCGGTACATGCTAAAAACAGCCGGGGCAACTTGGGGCAGCCGGGGCATGGCGTCTTTATTGGGTTTGCGCTGCCCCAACTTTTTAAAACCGAGTTGGGGCGGATGGGGAAAATTGTCCGATAGCGTCTTATACCGTCCTGCATTTCTGCCTTCGCCGGAAAATGTTGCGCGAAAAGTTTCCCTGTCGCCACCTCAAACCGGGCGGTCAGACAGGGAACGAATGCAAATGCAGCGGTAAAGACGAAGCGCGCCGTATAGTGTTTCACCGTCCCCCATGCGGTTCATGGGGAAAGCGGGGCAACCTGGTGCACTAACACCGGGAAGCCCCTAACCACAACGTAAAAAGGAGAATTGCATCATGGCTAACGATAATTTTACTTTACAAAGCACTGAAGAAACACGCGCTGGCGCGATGGCCTGCATGGATGCACTTCGTATCATTGATCGAATCGCCGCAAGTGGCAATGCAGAATCTACATGGGAGGAGTGCTGTCAGATTGAGGATAATTCGATTAAGGCAATGCAACTAATGCCCGAAGCCTTTAAGGCTTCCTGCAAGTCACGCTCAAGATTTTACGACGATATCAAAAAAGGTCTGATGGTTCCCATGGTAAGAATTGGGGCGAATTCAGTTGCAGTGCCAGAAGATGAAATTGCCGCGATCAATGCGGCAAAAATCGCAGGGAAAAGCAATGATGAAATCCGTCAGATCGTTTCCCGTCTTGTGGCCGACCGCCAAGACGTGGCGCAATCCCGTGTATCCGCATCGCGCACAGCAAAAGAGGATTTGCAGTCATGAGCGATGGCGACTTGATTCTAACCATAGGCGATCGCGCAATTTCAGGATGGGAATCCATACGGGTAACTCGCGGTATTGAGCGCTGCCCGAGCGATTTTGATCTGTCTTTAACAGAACGCTTCCCGGGTGAATTGGACGCGCTGATCGTTCAGCCTGGTGATGCCTGCACGATCGAGATAGGCGGCGATCTGGTGGTTACTGGCTATGTCGATAGATTTAATCCCTGCATCACTGCCAATTCGCACTCAATTAGCGTGATAGGTCGCGGCAAGTGTCAGGACCTGGTTGACTGTGCTGCTGAATGGCCGAACGGGCAAATAAGCGGATCGTCGGCGTTGCAAATTGCTCAATGTTTAGCGGAATATCATGGGATTACGGTTAGCGCTGCTCAGGTGGATGTCGGCCCGGTTATCCCGCAGTTCAACTTGATCTATGGCGAGACGGCATTCGAGATCATCGAGCGTATCTGCCGGTTCCGCGCACTGCTTGCCTATGAGCTCCCCGATGGCAACCTGTTTCTGACGAGAGTCGGTACCGAATCTGCCGCCAGCGGCTTTGTAGAGGGGCAGAACGTCCAGTCGGCAAGTATTGAATATTCGATAGATCAACGTTTTTATAGATATGAGGCGATGCTTGTATCCGTGGACGTGTTCGGTGATAGCGGTGATGGTGGAAACCTGATTCGTACTGCACACGATCTGCAAGTTCGCCAAAATCGCGTTATGAAAATTATTGCAGAATACGGCGATTCGGGCGGTGATGTTTGCAAGTTGCGGGCAGAGTGGGAAAAAGAGCGCCGCATTGGACGTTCGAAAGCGCTGAAATTGACTACCGACAGTTGGCGCGATTCAGCAGGGAAGCTATGGGAGCCAAATACGTTGGTTCCAATTTCGTTGCCAAGTCTGAAGTTGCCGCAGGCCAACTGGATTATTGGTGAAGTAACTTACTGTCTCAATGAAAACGGAACTACATCTGACCTGGTAATAATGCCTTCGGATGCTTTTCAAATTCAACCTCAGCTTCTTAATCCGGGCTATGGAGATGTTCCGTTTTTGCCGCAGTTAAATTAATTCACTTGAGGACATTAACATGGGAAAAGCTTTTGACTTTACTTCAATGCGCGAAAAGGTGAAACATCTTAAAGGCAGAAAGGAGCGGCTCCAAAGCCATGCGAAGTCTTTGTCGCCACATGACTTCACAAGTCTGCTGAATGCCCCCGATCCGAAGCCAACAAACTTTTTAAAACTTTTGCAAATCGAGGCGATCCGGCAAGCCGTTCGCCAGTCTGCGCGCGATGATTTAAACGCTGCCTTCAAAAAAGCTTTTGTTCATTTTGTTGACTGCATATCCGATGAGCGCATGGGCCCCGCAAAAATATTGGACAGCATCAAGCCCGGCCCCAATGCGGCTGGGACTATTGCGTGGGTTCAAAATCAATATCTCGACGAGCGTGAAAATACAATAGAACTCGTCGGCGCAAATTTATCCGGGCCTTATATGGAACGCCTGGAGGTTTGCCTGGCGAATATCAGGAAATCGGCAGTTCCAACCGTGCCGGAATGGGCGTCAAGTGCACACACTTGGTTTATATGGTGCAAGGAGGCCGAATACATGAACCCTATTCTTCAACGCCTGCGCGCTGCCGGTGTGATTCAGTAAATCATTTGGAGCAGCGGCGATGAGAAAAATGGAACGAGGCACACCTGGTCAAATAGACCTAGCATTGTTGCCGCTGAAAGAGGTGCGCGAACAGATAGCCGAAAATATGCTTGCGTCAGGTGCGGGGAAGCATTGCGGTGCGTGTGGCAAGCCCTTTACTGCAGCCAGAAAATGGCGTGGTGTTGTGCGGATTACTTTGGCAGGGGAATCTGGGCTAATGCTTAACACCTGGCTGTTGTGCGGTAAATGCAACAGCGAAGCTCAACGCAACGGTGGCAGGGTTCCTGCCGATCTGAAACAGGAAGCGCGGCACAGTTATGACGCCTTGCGCCTGATGCAGGAACCATTGGGAGGTACCGCATGAAGGCCGACTTCAAACGGATCAACACCGCCGCTCTATCGAGTATTGAAAACGTCCTTACTTCATGGCTGCCGGGCGGCAAGCGGCACGGGCATGAATATGTGGTGCGTAACCCCACGCGATCCGATAGTAAGCTGGGTTCGTTTTCGATCAACCTTAACACCGGCGCATGGGCTGATTTTGCAAGCTCTGACAAGGGCGCCGCTCTGGTGGCCCTTGTGGCTTATCTGGATGGCGTAAAGCGCGAACGAGCTGAAAGCCGCCTTGGCGCAAATGGGGGGTTGCTCGCTTGCTACAAAGTTTGATTGGCGCTGGGCCGATTCCAATGGTGGATAAAATCATCTCCTCACTGGCAGGCAAAGACGCTGGAATGAATGCGGCAAACGGTCTTATCGTGAAAAACAATACCAGCAGCTCTTATGGTATCGATATGTCTCTCAATGTGGGTGGTTTAAGGGACCAGATCAATACGGCCGCAAGCGAAATCATCGCCGAACTGGTCAAATGTGGCGTATCACTTTCATGAAAGGAATGAGCATGTATTTAGCGGCAAGATATCTCAAGACTTGCTCCGGTCGAGCAGAGGCCCTGGAGTTAATTTCTCTGCTCGATGGGGTTGTGGTGGATTCACTAGACGACGTGGATCAAAGCTCAGATTTTGTTTTCCTGGATGCGGAAATAAATCTAGGGGAAATTATTCAGCGCATGTATATCATCTTGCTGACGACACAGGCAGGAGTTGACATTTACGGTGCATCGGGATTGCATCTATCAGCCACGGCTGAGGGCGCGCAGTCGGCCTTCGCTAACGGGTGCATTGAGCAGATCATCGACGAGGATAACGACAAGCCCTTAGTGTGTTGCATCTTCAAATTAACCTATGAGGGCAGCGCGCATGTTTTCCATTAAGGTTGAAACAAACGTCAAAGATATCGTTGCTTCCCTGGCCAAGTATGTCGGCGATCAACAGAAGGCTGTAGTCCGCGCGCTCAACAAGACGGCAATCTCAGCAAGGGCTTCTGCTTCACAGGAAGTGCGCGCCGCCGGATACAACATCAAGGCTTCAGCGATTAAGAGAAGCTTCTCAATCAAGAAGGCTTCCGTGGGCAATCTGGTTGTTGTATTGAGGTCAACCGGACAACCGATTGCCCTGATTAACTACGAAGCGCGGCAAACAGGGTCAGGTGTGTCATTCAGCGTGAAAGGAGTGCGCAAAACCTTGCGTCATGCTTTTATCCGAACGATGAGCAACGGCCATGTTGGGGTGTTTGAAAGAACCGGCGCGGCTCTCGTCAATGGAGCAAAGGGCAAAAAGGTAGGAAAACGCGGCAAACCAATCAGGGCGAATTTGCCGATCCGTGAATTGTTTGGCCCATCGATCCCGACTGCGTTGAGCAATTCAGCGGTTGAGGAAGCAATTATGCGGAAGATCAGGGATTATTTTCCTAAGGTGCTCGCGTCAGAACTGAACTATATCCGCTTGAAGAGTTAATGCTTGAGCAATAGGACCACACGACTACCCGCCCTTGTGGCGGGTTTTTTTCGTACGCAATTTATCGCAGGGGTGATTCCCTGTATTTCAGTCCTCATGAAAAAACACGCATGAGACAAATCTGAGACAAGTTGTAAATAAAAATGGCCTGCATCTCTGCAAGCCATTGTTTTATATGGCGTCCCCAACGAGATTCGAACTCGTGTTACCGCCGTGAAAGGGCGATGTCCTAGGCCTCTAGACGATGGGGACGTGGTTTCTTTGGTGGAGATAAGCAGGATCGAACTGCTGACCTCTTGCATGCCATGCAAGCGCTCTCCCAGCTGAGCTATACCCCCTTACCTCGAAAGAGCGCGCATTATAGGGATGAGCCCTCTGCTTGTAAAGTCAAATTGAAAAAAAATTACAGATATCTGTTCATGCGCGCGAGCACCGTCTCACGATCGAACAATGCCAGAACCGCATCAACCGAAGGCGTTTGCGTCTGGCCTACCAGCATCACGCGCAAAGGCATCGCTAGCCTTGGCATTTTAAGCTGGTGAGCAGCAAGCAGTTCCTTGATGAGTGCTGCCAGATGGGGCGCATCCCATTCGACATCCGCAAATCGACACGAAAGCTCACGCAGCACCGGCATCACTTCGGGCACGAGATGTTCATCGATCAGCGCCTGTTCGGGATGCACATCGATATAAAATACCTCGGCTTCATCTGCCAGCTCGACCAGGGTTGCCACGCGCCCTTTGTACAGCGCAATCACG
The DNA here is from genome assembly GCA_021781695.1 of Pseudomonadota bacterium. Classification (GTDB taxonomy): domain Bacteria; phylum Pseudomonadota; class Gammaproteobacteria; order Burkholderiales; family Gallionellaceae; genus Gallionella. The sequence goes on along the minus strand of JAJXWG010000010.1, from coordinate 5,512 downwards.
TCTTCCAGCCCGGGAGCGGCCTTCAACTGCACGCCGCGCGACAACAGATGCTCTCCTGTCAGCTCGGCCAGGCGCGCATTGTCGGCAAGTTTTATGTAGTGCTGGTTCAACCAGCGCAGTTTTTCGGGGTTGAATTGCGCTGCCGATTTGCTGATGTGTTCGAGATCGAACCATTCGACGAATTGCTCTACCTGAAAAACCTCCTCGTCGCCATGCGACCAGCCCAGACGCGACAGATAGTTGACCAGCGCCTCGGGAAGGTATCCGTCCTCGGCATACTGCATCACGCTCACAGCACCGTGGCGTTTGGAAAGCCGCTCGCCGTCGCTGCCCAGTATCATCGGCACATGCGCGTACTGCGGCAAGCTCGCGCCCAGCGCCTTTAGAATGTTGATCTGGCGAGGTGTGTTGTTGACGTGATCGTCGCCCCTGATCACATGCGTGATATTCATGTCCAGATCGTCCACCACCACACAGAAATTATAGGTGGGCGTGCCGTCGGGACGCGCGATGATGAGATCGTCCAGCTCGCTGTTTTCAAAAACGATGTGCCCCTTGACCATGTCATCCCATGCCGCAACACCCTCCATGGGGTTCTTGAAACGCACCACAGGCTTGATGCCTTCAGGAATATCGGGCAGCGCCTTGCCGGGTTCGGGACGCCAGCGGCCATCGTAACGCGGCTTTTCTCCGCGCACCCGCATCGCCTCGCGCATCGCCTCCAGTTCTTCCGGCGTAGCATAGCAATGGTAGGCGTGGCCTGCAGCGATCATCTGTGCCAGAACTTCCTTGTAGCGATCCATGCGCTGCATCTGGTAATAAGGCCCTTCGTCGTAATCGAGATTGAGCCAGGACATCCCGTCCAGTATTGCCTTAACAGAAGCTTCGGATGAACGTTCGAGATCGGTGTCTTCGATGCGCAGTATGAACGTGCCGCGAAGCCTTCTGGCATACGCCCATGAGAACAGCGCGGTGCGCGCGCCGCCGATATGCAGATAGCCGGTCGGGCTTGGAGCAAAACGAGTGCGTATAGTCATAATCGATAAGCAAAATGGCGCATTTTACGGGCTTTGCCTGGCGCATGCATCAATAAATTCGCAGTCAGGCGGTTTCAGGATGGTCGTGCAGCAAGTGCCTGATCGATGCTTTTCATCAACCGTGCCAGCTCGAGATCCATTTGTTCAAGCAAGGGCTCTACGTCATCGAGCACGCCATCCCTGAAATTCTTCTCCAGTATTCCGGCCTGGCTTTGCAGTTCCTGCACACCGAGATTGCCGGCAATGCCTTTCAACGTGTGCGCCTGTCTTTCAGCAGTTTTCAAGTCTCTGGAGGATAACGAAGTGCGCATTTCCTGAACAATATTTTTTTGACCCGTTATGAACATGTCCAGCAACGAATAGTACAGATCCACATTCCCGCCTATACGGCGCACGCTCTCCGCTACCTTGACACCGGGCAAATCAGGAAGTGCTGCCTGCGCAGTTTTTACACGGGGAAGTGGGATGCTTTCCACACTGCGCATCGGGTGCACCCATTTTGCAAGCGTGGCGATCAACTGGTCCGGATCTATCGGCTTGCCTATGTGATCGTTCATCCCGGCAGCCAGAAACTGGTTCTGTTCGCTGATGAACACGTTCGCAGTCAGCGCGATGATGGGCAGCTTGGCAAATCCTGGATCCTTGCGAATTTCGCGGGTGGCGCTGATGCCATCCATAACGGGCATCTGCATATCCATTAAAACGCCGTCGAATCGCTCGTCCTTAAGCCACGCGATCGCTTCTTCGCCGTTCTCTGCGACCTTCACCGTGATGCCGAAAGTCTCCAGCAGCTCCTTGGCAATTTGCTGGTTGATTTCGTTGTCTTCAACCAGCAGCACATGCGCCCCGCGTACCTGAGACACGAGCTCCATGTTAAAGCGCGCGCCCAGCGTCCTGAATTTCCCAGTCGAGGATCTGTCTTTGCCGGAGATTTTCGCGATAACATCGAACAGTTCTTCTTTTCCATAAGGTCTTGCAAGCAGACCGTCCACCACTTTTTCATCTATCTGAGCTGAAATTCCGCCTGTGATCAGCAGCACTCTAGGCTTGATGCCGAGCACGATCATGGCCTGCAATTCCCGGGCCACGTCCGGCTCATTGATATCCGCCGTTTTCCCATCAAAGATGGCCAGCGCAACTGGCCGCGCCTCCTTGTTCGCCTGGTGCACGATGTTCAATGCATCGTGCACATTGCCAGCTACGCTTACGTCAAGCATGAAAGACTCAAGATGGCTGATCAGCGTTTTCAGACCGCCTTCATTATCTCCCACGACAAGAACACGCATGCCGCGCATGCCGGCCTGTTCGACTTGAGCCGCGCCGGCCGGTTTTCCTGCCTTCCGGAATCGGGCGGTAAAGATGAACTTCGAGCCCAAACCTGGCGCGCTTTCCACCCATATCTTTCCCTCCATTTTCTCGACAAGACGCTTGCTGATCGTGAGTCCCAGACCCGTCCCGCCAAATTTACGGGTGATGCTGGTATCGGCCTGGGTGAATGGCCGAAACAGCCTGTCTATTTCCTGCTGCGTCAATCCTATTCCGGTGTCTTTCACGGTAAAGCGCAAAACTACATGATCGCGCTCTTCCTTTTCCAGCGCTGCACGCACCACCACCTCACCCTGCTGGGTGAACTTGACGGCATTGCCGGCCAGGTTGATCAGCACCTGACCCAGCCTCAGCGGATCGCCTATCAATACCTCGGGAACATCGTCAGCCGTATCCAGAAGAAAACCGAGAGATTTTTCCTGGCATTTTGCCCCCAGTATCGTTGAAAGATTATCCATGACTTCACCCGGCTCAAATGGAATCCTGTCCAGTTCCATTTTTCCGGCCTCAATCTTGGAAACATCCAGAATGTCATTGAGGATGCCCAAAAGCGATTTGGCAGAACTGTGTATCTTCTGCAGATAGTCATGCTGTTTGCCGGACAGCTCGGTCTGCAGACAAAGATGGCTCAAGCCGATCACCGCATTCATAGGCGTACGAAGTTCATGGCTCATGTTGGCCAGAAATTCGTCCTTGATATGGCTTGCAGCTTCAGCATGACTCCTGGCTTCTTCTGCTGCTTTCAGTTTCCGGATTTCCTGTTCCAGTTCGCTGTTGACCCGCTCCAGCATCCTGTTGCGGTTCTCGACCACCTCTTCCAGCACGACGATGCCGCGGTTGACCAGCAGCGTCAGCACGCCGATGATAAGAAGCATGACCGCGCCTATGATTGCACCCGACCCCTGCGCCCTTTCCGATCTGCTGATCGCGGTTCTTATCGTTCCCTGAAACTCCTTCTCGGCATTTTCCCGGTAGGTTGCAGCATCATGCGAATACGCATCGCGCAAGATCCGCATTTGCTGTATCTGCTGCGCGCTGGGCAGGTTTTGCCGTATCGTCATCCGTTGCGCAATATCATAAGCCAGCGCGTAAAAATTGTTGAAACTGGATTTAAGTTTCTCGATATCCTTGATATGCGCAGGATAGGTCTGTTCCATTTTTTGGTAACGGTTCAGGATTTCTGCGGCCTTGGTTCTTGAAGTTTCAAGATAGTCCACCTCTCCGGTAGCAGCCGCCGTATTCAAGGATTCCACGACGCCTTCGAAGCTTTTCAGATTTTCGCCGGCCGCATAGAGTATCGGAAATTCAACCTCGCGAATTTCCTTCAGGAGCGCATTGCCTCCCGACAGCACCAGCGACGAATAGATCAGGTAAACGACAAAGCCCAATACCGCAGTCGAGGGAACCAGCAGCAGCTTCAGTTTCAACGGGTAATTGCGGAATTTACTCATGCTGTGCCTAAGGCAAAAGGACAGCTCTGACGCTGTGGTTCAAAGCGCTGCTGTCTATGTAGCCTATCGCATCGGGGTTGTCTGCGATGATTTTGACAACCGCCTTGTCGCCTGCGACAAGTTTGGGCGGACGCCCTTCGCCTGTGAAGATGATTTTCGCCCAGTATGCGGCAAGCTGTGAGGCATCCTTGTGCACCACCTTGGCGTAGAACTCGTCCCTGACCGCGCTTCCCAGCGGCTGATCGATTGGATAAGCAGGATCGTTATTCGGAAAGCTCGTGCTCTTGCCCAGGAAAATCTTGGCGACCTGGTCTGCCGACAGATTCACGACAGGACTCTTGGCTGAAACGATCACCACCACGTCAGCAATGGCGGGCTGTGCGAAAAGCAGAATGGCCAGCGGCAATGCCCATTTGAAGAATCTGGAAAACAGCATGGATAGACTCACGTTGGCTGGGCAGTTAGAACACAAAATCGACAACCGCGGAAATCACGTGGAAGGTCTTCCCGGACAAAGTGACATTATCAGGCACATTGACCAGGTAGCCGTTCGAATTGTCGCCCAGTTTGATGTGGTCATACTGCAGCTTGAAGTCGAAATTTTTCATGAAGTCCCAGCGCACGCCCACACTGTTGGATTTCTGCGCCATGTTCAGGTATGGCAGAGAATTTTCATAGGCTGACGCAGCACTGCTTTGGCTGTGCGTCAGATAAGGCGTGAACTGATGCATGCGATATCCCGCGCTGGCATACATGGCATTGGTCTTGTAGAGCGTGCGGTCCTGCAACCATTCCGACTTGAAAAACCAGCTGCCGGGATCATAACTGATCCCGGCAGAAAGATCGCTGGCCTCTACCCATCCTGTATTCAGAGTTGCAAGATCCGACTGGGTTGAAGAGCTGCGCTGCTGGTAACCCATGTGAAATGTCGCCTGACCGTATTCGAGGTTGTCGAATATCCCCCGCATGTTTTTCGAGTTGGTTATCCCGAGCGCAGTTTCAGTGGTGTTCTGGCCTGCGATCAGCTTCACGGAATTCTCGGCCTCACCCAATGAAAAACGGTATACCGCGTTTATTCCGTCCACGCTCGTGATCGGCATCTGCTGGTACAGTTCGACTGGTGTATGTACCCATACAAAACTGTAGCCGACATCGTGATTGTCCGAGTCGATAAAGGTCGGCAAGGCGAAACGTCCGGCCTTGATGTAGAAGTTCGGGGTGAATGCATATTTCGCGTTCGCCCACTCGACTTCCGGCCTGTAGTTGCCGTTTGAATTGTATTCTGAAATGACCTGAAATATCGCCGTGAAGTCGGGTGTGAATGTCGCATTCACATGCGCTGCAATCAGGCTGTTGTCGTTGGGCGACAAGTAGGTGCTGCGTCCTGAACCATAAGGCATCGGCGCATCAAGCGCGTAATCTGCGGAATTCAGACTGGCATGAGTCGCACCCAGTGTGCCGTAGCTGCCGAATTCGAACATCTGCTGGTCAGTTACCGCAGCAACGCCTGCGTCACTTGGCGCGCTCTGGTCCGCCTTAGCGGCAGAAATGCCCGCACTCACCGAAAGAAACAGTGCTAGGCAATATTTTTTTGGCATACAACCATCCTCAGGATATATTCTCAACCGCATCACCCCGTGCATTTAACGCGCAAGCTGCATATTCGGTGGACAAAACCAAGCAAGAGTACCGCTGCAT
>JAJXWG010000009.1 GCA_021781695.1 Pseudomonadota bacterium | reverse complement strand
CACGCCCCTCGGGTATGGTTCGATAATAAGGGTGCGCATCCCTGTCCAGCGTATTGGTGAACAGGCGCTCAACGCCCTCTCCTCCGAATTCGCCAGGCGGCAGGCTGATGTTGTGTATCACCAGAAGTTCGATGGCGCTTTCGCGCTGGTCAAAGTTGGGCGACGCGATGTGTTTGACCCCCGAAAGCCATCCGTCCGGATCAATCTGCATCGTCTGTCCCGGCAGGGCTCTTGATGCCCAGTCTCTCCATGCGATAGCGTATGGTGCGGAATGTCAGCCCCAGCAGTTTTGCAGCCGCGGTCCGGTTGAAACCGGTTTTCTGCAATGCCTCGAGCAAGGCCTCCTTTTCCACCCTGTCCAGATAATCCGTCAGCGGATATTTGTCGTCCATTTCACTGGCATCCTGCTGCGCGCGTTCGGCAGGCATGAGATGCAGATCATGCATTTCTATAAGATCTCCAGAGCACAACGCCAACGCGCGCTCGATGATGTTTTCAAGCTCCCTTACATTGCCAGGGAAATTGTAATTCTTGAGGGCTTCCAGCGCCTCGCCGGAAAAACGCACCGCAGCGTTTGAGCTCAACTGCTTTAGCTTCTGCTGGGCAATCTGCGGGATATCCTCGCGCAATTCGCGCAGCGTGGGCATCTGTATCGGAATCACATTCAGGCGATAAAACAGATCCTGGCGGAACTGTCCCTGTTTTACGCGCTCGGCAAGATCATTGTGCGTCGCGCTGATGAGACGCACGTCCACCGGCTCTTCATTGGTCGCCCCCACCTTGCGGATGCGTTTCTCCTGTATCGCACGCAACAGTTTTACCTGCATGGCAAGTGGAAGATCGGCCACCTCATCCAAAAACAGGGTGCCTCCGTTCGCCGCCTGAAACAGCCCTTCCTTGTCTTTGTCAGCCCCGGTGAATGCGCCCTTCTTGTGGCCGAAGAATTCGCTTTCCATCAGGTTTTCCGGTATTGCGCCACAGTTCACGGATACCATGGGTTGATCCCGGCGCGCACCGCTCTGCACGATCAGCTTTGCGGCCAATTCCTTGCCGCTGCCCGATTCACCACTGATATGCACGGGGGCCTGGCTGCGCGCCACCTTCTCGATCAAATCGCGCACCTTCTGCATCGCAGCCGCATGCCCCAGCAGCTGCTTGTCGTCGGTATGAGCAGCCTGCGGCAGGCTTAGCGCGGATTTCACCAGGTTGCGCAATTGTTCGAGAGAAAGCGGTTTGGCCAGATAGTCAAATGCACCCGCCTTGAGCACCGTGATTGCATTTTCCATATTGCCGTGGGCCGTGATCACCGCAACCGGCACATCGATTTTCTTTGCGGCGATGTATTTCACCAGTTCCAGCCCATCGCCATCCGGCATGCGCATATCCGTCAGACACAGGTCGTAGCGATTTGCCGCAAGGCAGCTCATCGCTTCCTGCACGCCACGCACCTTGTCCACCTTGAGCCCCATGCCGGAAAGCGTCATTTCCAAAAGCTCCAGTATGTCAGGCTCGTCGTCGACCAGCAGCACGACCTTGTCGTCTGCACCGTGATGTGCCTTCATTTTATCCGCCATGTTCGCGCACCGGTCTGTTTATGAAGCGTCTCTCACCAAAAATAATACGGAAGCAAGCACCCTGCCGGCCGTGTTCCTCATCATGATATTCCAGCCATGCCCCGTTGGCTTCGCAAAGCTCTTTCGCAATGTACAACCCAAGTCCAGTCCCCTGCTCGGCAGTCGTAAAAAATGGCTCGAACAGACGGGATCTGTGCTCCGGCAAAACGCCCGGGCCATCGTCCTGCACTTCCAGCGTCACGCGCCCGCGATCAAGAAACACCTGCAACACCAGGCTGCCTGGTGCATGCTTTCCATAATACAAGGCATTGCGGCACAGATTCCACAATACCTGACGAAAATGCCCTCGGTCAAAACTGACCATGCCGACCTGCCCGGCCTTGAGCATCAGCACGCCGGGCTCGACCCGCTCAGCCTGGGCAAATTCATCCGCAAAACCAGGCAGCAACGCGGCCAGATCGAAAGTTTCCGGCCTAGCACGATCACGCCGGTTCAACTGCATCACATCTTCCACGATGCGATTGATGCGTTGCGTATTCTCCCGGATCAGATGCAGTAGTCTTTCCTGTCTGGCGTCATGCGTTTCCTCCTGCAACAGCTCTGTCGCATAGCTGATCGCAGAGAGCGGATTGCGCACTTCATGGGCCAGGTTTGCAGTCAGCCTGCCCAGCGCCGCAAGCTTGATCTGCTGGGCCTCCGCCTGCACATGCTGCATGTCTTCCAGAAAGATCACGGCCCCCTGTGATGCTTGGCGCTCCACCCCCACAAAACGCAGCCTTGCCTGCAGACCGCCATCCAGTTGCAATGTTTCACGACCGCTCAGGACATTGCCTTTCCATAAAGCATACTGCTCATAGAGCAGCGGAAAACTCTCCGACAGCAGGCGCCCAGATGTCCCTGTTTTATGCAACATTTGCGCTGCACTGGGATTCATCTGCACGATCCTGTCGTGCTCGTCCAATACGATCACGCCATCCTGCATATCGCGCATCACCAGCCGGTTCGCCTCGGCCATGCCGATCAAATCTCTGCCGCGACGCTGCGCCAGATTCTGATTCTCCAGCGCATAGCGGGCCAGCTTGTGAGCAAGCCCCGCGGCTGTAAAATAGGCCATGCACAAAAACCCGACCTGGATGTATTCCGTTGCGGGAGCGCCGTCATGCAATACCGCATAGGCATGCTCAAGCAGTGCGGCGATGCTTGCCAATGCCGCAAAAAACAGCGTGACTTTTCCGCGGCTGATGATGCCTGCCACCGCCATCGAAACCATCAACAGCAGGCCGACGCTGCTCACAACGCCGCCGCTGGCATAATTCAACACAGTCAGGGCCGCAATATCGCTGCACACCTGCACTGCCAGCTGCCAGGAGAAACGTATCCAGCGCCGGCGCAAAAGCGTGTATGACAACAGCACGCTCAGAGCATATAGCCAGGCCGTGATCTCAAACAACCCTCCCCTGTCCTCACCATACAGCGAATGGACGTCAGAAATCCAGGCCAGAACAATGATGAAAACAGCCAGCGCGAAGCGATAAAGATTGAAATAGTTCAGCGAACGCCAGAACTCGATAGGCGTGTAATCGACAGCCTGCACATTCACCTTACGCATCGCCTAGGTCCGATGGGCATCACGGTGAGCAGCACTGCAAAAATACAAGTCCCCATCGCGCAAGCTTTCACTCACAGGCAGATGAACGCCGCAATGCGCGCAGCGCACCATGTCTTCCGGCTCCCTGTTTGCGCTTTCATCCTTGCGATAGGATTTGAGCAGCAGATAAACCACTGCCGCAATCGCAAACAAAAAAATCAAACGACTCATGGAGACTCCGATACTGTCGACCAGTTCTGGTCGGGGTGAGAGGATTCGAACCTCCGGCTTCTACGTCCCGAACGTAGCACTCTACCAGGCTGAGCTACACCCCGTTTCAGTATTGCCTCGTGGCGGCAAAGTGCGCCAATTCTATCAGGCATTCCTTGTACTTTGAACCAGGCCAACCGGCAATCGCGGCACAGGCCAGCTCAACTTCTCGCATGGCCTGCTGGCGCGTAAAGTCCAGCGCACCCGTATCTCGAATGATCTTAAGCACATCGGCAAACTTGCCCACATCACCCTGCTCTATCGCGGCGCGCACGATGGCCGCCTGTTCAACAGTGCCATGCTGCATCGCAAAAATCAGCGGCAACGTGGGTTTACCCTCGCTCAAATCATCGCCCAGATGTTTTCCTGTTGCCTGCTCATCGGCCGAATAATCCAGCACATCGTCGACCAGCTGGAAGGCCGTACCCAGGTGCATGCCGTAGGTCGCGGCTTCCGCTTCCATCTTCGCATCAGCCTTGCCCAGAATCGCGCCCAGCCGCATCGCGGCCTCGAACAGTTTTGCCGTCTTGTAGTGGATCACGCGCATGTAATTTTCTGCATCGACATCCGCATCGTTGCAGTTCAAGAGCTGCAATACCTCCCCCTCTGCGATCACATTGGTCGCATCGGCCAACGTCTGCATCACGCGCATCTGCCCCACCTCGACCATCATCTGGAAGGCTCGCGAATACAGGAAATCGCCAACCAGAACCGAAGCCGCATTGCCAAACAGCGCGTTGGCAGTCTTTCGGCCGCGGCGCAGGTCGGACTCATCCACCACATCGTCATGCAACAGCGTTGCGGTATGTATGAACTCGACCACTGCGGCCAGATCGTGGTGCGCAGTGCCGCAATAGGAAAAGGCATGGGATGAGAGCACCACAAGGGCCGGACGCAGGCGCTTGCCGCCGCTGTTGACGATGTATTCGCCGACCTGGTTCACGAGCAGCACTTCCGAATGCAGCCGGTCGCGTATGACCCGGTCGACCGCCTTCATATCCTGCGCCAACAACTGGTTGAAATTATCTAAAAACACTTTTTGTCCTATAAACTGACGACTCAATCAATTCGATATTGTCGCATAAATGATCGGGCTGTTCTGGATTTTGAGCAGCCCGAATTCCTCATGGACGAGCCTCAGGCCTTGCGTTCCCGCCGGTACAGATACCAGCCTGTCAGCATTCCCACAAAGCCCAATGCCAATACGTAATGCGCCGGCGCCAGTGCATCCAGCGGCAACAGCATGGAAACCAGCACCGGAGTGAGTCCGCCAAACACGGCATAGGCCACGTTGTAGGAAAATGAAAGCCCGGAGAATCTCACCTCGGGCGGGAAAGCGCGCACGGCCACACTCGGCACCACCCCGATCACGCCGACAAAAAATCCGCACAGCGCATACAACAAATCGATATGTTCCTGCGAAACAGACATTTCATGGTAGAACAGCATCGCGGTGTAACCCAGCATCGCGCAGCCTGCCATCAGCACGCGCCCAGCACCGAAGCGATCGGAAAGCGCACCGAACACGATGCATCCCAGACTCAAAGCCAGGGTCGCGATGCTGTTTGCCTGCAATGCAGCCACGGCAGGAACGGCATACAGTTTCTGCACCAGCACCGGCGTCATCAGTATCATCACCACGATCGCCGCCGACAGAAGCCAGGTCATCACCATCGTCAGGATAACGCTTGCGCGGTGATCTCTGATCACGGTCTTCAATGGCAGCTCTGAGGCCAGTTTTTGCCTTGCCTGCATTTCCCTGAATACCGGCGTCTCATGCAACCATTGCCTCAACCACACGGAAATCAGCCCAAACAGGCCGCCCAGAATGAAAGGCATCCGCCAGCCCCTTGCAAGCAGCGCTTCCGGCATATAGAGCTGATGCATGGAAGCTGCGACCAATGACCCAAGCAGTATGCCTCCGGTCAGGCCGGCAGTGAGTATCCCGCAGGCTACACCGGCGTGGCGCGCGTGAACATGCTCGGAGACGAACACCCATGCGCCAGGCACTTCCCCGCCGATCGCTGCGCCCTGCAGGATGCGCAGCAGCAAAAGCAGCAAAGGTGCCCATATTCCGACCGCGGCATAAGTTGGCAAAAGGCCGATCGCAAGCGTAGGCAGTGACATCAGCAGTATGCTCAGCATGAACATCTGCTTGCGTCCCAACGTATCGCCAAAGTGGGCCATCACGATGCCGCCCAAAGGCCTTGCAAGGTAACCTGCCGCAAAGATGCCGAAGGTCTGAAGCTGCCTTAACCAGTCCGGCATGTCTTGCGGGAAAAACAGCTTTGCGATCACCGCCGCAAAGAACACGAAGATCACGAAATCATAGAATTCCAGCGCACCGCCCAGCGCGGACAGCAGCAGGGTTCGATAATCGTTGCGACTCAGCGCCATCCTCTGCCCCCCTGACCGGATCAGACCTGCGGGTGGGCGCGTTCTGCATTGCTGTGTAGCTTGTTCAACGCATTCAGATAAGCCTTGGCGGAGGCCACAACGATGTCCGTATCCGCGCCCTGCCCGTTGACGATGCGTCCGCCTTTTGCCAGGCGCACTGTCACCTCGCCTTGCGCATCAGTGCCGCTGGTGATGTTGTTCACCGAATAAAGCTGCAACTCCGTGCCGCTATGCACGATTTTCTCGATCGCCTTGAATGCCGCATCGACCGGCCCGCCGCCCTGCATCTCGGCATCAAACTGTTTCTTGCCGATGTTCATCACCACTTTTGCAACAGGCAGGATGCCGGTTTCGCTATGCGCTCTGAGTGAGACCAGATGATAATGGTCGCTCACCTCTGCGATTTCCTCATCGCTCACCAGCGCCTGCAGGTCTTCATCGAAGATTTCACTCTTGCGATCGGCCAGTTCCTTGAAACGCGAAAAGGCGGCATTGAACGCCTCGTCGTTTGCAAATTCAATGTTCAGTTCAGCAAAACGCGAACGCAGCGCATTGCGCCCCGAGAGCTTGCCCAGAGTGAGTTTGTTTGCATTCCAGCCCACGTCCTCCGCGCGCATGATCTCGTAAGTTTCGCGGTGTTTCAATATGCCGTCCTGATGAATGCCAGATTCATGCGCAAAGGCATTCGCGCCGACGATTGCCTTGTTGGGCTGCACAGGGTAGCCGGTGATACTGGAGACCAGCTTGGAGGTGGTCACGATCTGCGTGGTGTCGATGCGCGTATCCAGATTGAAAATATCCCTGCGCGTTTTCACCGCCATCACGATTTCCTCAAGCGAGGCATTTCCTGCGCGCTCACCCAGACCGTTGATGGTGCATTCGACCTGTCGCGCGCCATTCATCACCGCAGCCAGCGAGTTGGCCACAGCCAGGCCCAGATCGTTGTGGCAATGCGTGGACCAGATGACCCTGTCCGAGTTCGGCACGCGCGCAATAAGCTGCCTGATGCGTTCGCCCCACGCGGCGGGAATGGAATAGCCTACCGTATCCGGCACATTAAGTGTCTTGGCTCCCGCCTTGATCACCTCGCCGAACACCCGCACCAGGAAATCCATGTCAGAGCGCACCGCATCCTCCGCCGAAAATTCCACGTCGTCGGTGTATTCCAGCGCCCATTTGACGGCTGCAATCGCACGCTCGACAACCTGTTCCTCGTTCATGCGTAATTTGTGCTGCATGTGTATCGGGCTCGTCGCAATGAACGTATGGATGCGGCCAGACCTGGCAGGCTTGATCGCCTCACCCGCGCGGCGCACATCGTTTTCGCTGGCGCGCGCAAGCGAACACACGGTGGAATCCTTGACCGTTTCGGCGATCGCTTTCACCGCCTCGAAATCTCCTGGGCTTGCCGCGGCAAAGCCCGCTTCGATCACGTTCACGCCCAGTTTTTCCAGCTGACGAGCTATGCGTATCTTCTTCTCCCGGGTCATGGATGCCCCGGGACTTTGCTCGCCGTCGCGCAAGGTCGTATCAAAGATGATCAACTGGTCTGACATGAAAAACTCCCGATGGATGGATTAGGCCGTGCGAGTACAAGGACGAAGCGTTGTGGGGTAAGAGATTTGACGAACATGCCGGAATTCAGGATTTTGCACGCTGACGCATCAACCACAACACAAAACCCGACAGCGAATAGCAAAGGAACAGGCCGAACAACACGATGGGCGGATCGCTTGAGATCAGCACAAAGAACAACGCAATCAGAAAGATCACCAGAAATGGCACGCTTTTCCTCATGTTGATGGTCTTGAAACTGTAAAAAGGCAGATTGCTGACCATGCTGAGCCCCGCAAACACGGTCAGCACGGCGGCATACCAGCGCAGCGATTCGCCGTCAAAGCCCGAATCCAGCATCACCCAGACGAATCCCGCAACCAGCGCCGCGGCAGCAGGGCTGGGCAAACCCTGGAAGTAATGCTTGTCGACCACGTCGATGTTGGTATTGAACCGCGCAAGACGCAATGCGGTTGCCACGCAATAGATGAAGGCTGCAAACCACCCCCATTTCCCCATGCCCTTCAGCGCCCACTCGTACATGACCAAAGCGGGTGCGACACCGAATGAAACCATATCGGACAGGCTGTCGTACTCTGCGCCGAATTCGCTTTGCGTATGCGTCATGCGCGCTACGCGCCCATCCAGACCGTCCAGCACCATCGCGATGAAAATCGCCACCGCCGCATGCTCGAACTTTTCGTTCATCGCCTGCACGATCGCATAAAAACCCGCGAACAATGCGCCCGTGGTGAACAGGTTGGGCAGCAGGTAAATGCCGCGACGGCGCAGGTTCATCGGTTTATTGTATTCGTCCATGGCACAAGATTAACCGTTTTATGCCAGCGCCGCCAGTATCGTCGTCGTGGCAGCGACCTTGTCCCCGATGCTCACTTTCACATGCGCAGTAAGCGGAAGATACACATCCACACGCGAACCGAAGCGAATGAAACCGTAACGCTGGCCGCGTGTAAGCTCATCGCCTGCCTTCACATAACACAGGATGCGCCGGGCGATCAATCCTGCAACCTGCACAAAGGTCACTGTTTGCCGGTCGGGGGTTGTCAGCACAATCGCGTTGCGTTCATTTTCCAATGAGGCCTTGTCCAGATCCGCATTGAAAAATTTGCCGGGGTAGTACTGTATCTTCTCAATCCTGCCGTCCACGGGGCTGCGGTTGGAATGCACGTTGAACACGTTCATGAACACGCTGATCAAGATCGCATCACGCTGCCCGTAAGGATCCTGCGCACGCTCCACCTTGATCACGCGCCCGTCAGCGGGAGACAGTATCACACCCTCATCCTTCGGAATCTCGCGGCCGGGATCGCGAAAGAATTGCAGCACGAAAAGTGCTGCGAGCCAGACCAGAAATGCAGCAAAACCCCCGATAAAATAAGAAGTCAGCAAGGCAAGGGCAAGAATGCCCGCCAGAAAAGGCCAGCCCTCGCGGGCAATGATGGGATGAGGATATTGATTCATAGGATAGTGGATCGAGGATTGAGGATTGAAAAACAAGTACCGAGGATCGAAGGAGATGGTTTTACCCACTCCCCAATCCTCACTCCTCGCTCCTAGTTCTTGCTCTGGTCGACCAGCTTGTTCTTGCCGATCCAGGGCATCATCGCACGCAGCTGCTCACCCACCACTTCGATCGGGTGTACCGCATTCAGGCGGCGGCGAGCAGTCATTTCGGGATAGTTGGTGCGTCCTTCCAGGATGAACTGCTTGGCATAATTGCCGTTCTGTATATTGGCCAGACACTCCTTCATTGCAGCTCTAGCCTGGTCGGCAATCACGCGCTGACCTGTGACATATTCGCCGTATTCCGCATTGTTGGAAATCGAATAGTTCATGTTCGCGATCCCGCCTTCATACATCAGATCGACGATCAGCTTCAGCTCGTGCAGGCACTCGAAGTATGCCATCTCGGGCGCATAGCCCGCTTCAGTCAGCGTCTCGAAACCCGCCTTGACCAGTTCCACCGCGCCGCCGCACAGCACTGCCTGCTCGCCGAACAGATCGGTCTCGGTTTCTTCGCGGAAATTGGTTTCGATCACACCGCCCTTGGTGCCGCCGTTGGCAGCGGCATAGGACAGCGCGATATCGCGCGCTTTGCCGGATTTGTCCTGGTATACCGCGATCAGGCTGGGTACGCCGCCGCCCTTCAGGTATTCGGAACGCACGGTGTGTCCCGGGCCCTTGGGTGCAACCATGATCACATCCAGGTCCTTGCGCGGCACGACCTGGTTGTAATGCACGTTAAAGCCATGCGCAAACGCAAGCGCAGCGCCCGATTTCATGTTGGGGGCAACATCGCGCTGATACACCTCGGGTATGGTTTCATCGGGCAACAGTATCATCACCACATCGGCGGCCTTGACGGCCTCGGCCACTTCCGCAACTTTCAATCCGGCCGCTTCTGCCTTGGCCCATGATCCGCCGTCACGGCGCAAGCCCACCATTACGTTCACGCCAGAATCGCGCAGGTTCTGCGCATGAGCATGGCCCTGGGAACCGTAGCCCACGATGGTGACTTGCTTGCCCTTGATCAGGGATAGGTCTGCATCTTTGTCGTAAAAAACTTTCATGTTGCCCTTTCAAAAATAAAAAAATTAGTCATTAGTCATTAGTAGCTAGTCGTTAGTCAAAAAAACCGCGCAGCGGACAAAACCAACTAATAACTAGCGTCTAACGACTGTTTTCTACTACAAGCTCAGTATTCTGTTGCCGCGCCCGATGCCCGAAACACCGGTGCGCACCGTTTCCAGTATCAGCTCGCGCCCAATGGCAACAAGGAAACTGTCCAGCTTGGTCCTTGATCCGGTCAGCTCTATGGTATAGGTATGATCCGACACATCCAGAATGCGGCCGCGGAAAATATCCGTCATGCGCTTCAACTCTTCCCGCGCCTCGCCTTCTGCACGGGTTTTGACCAGCATCAATTCGCGCTCGATATGCTCGCCTTCGCTCAGGTCCATCACGGACACCACGTCGATCAGCTTGTTCAGCTGCTTGGTGATCTGCTCGATGACCGCATCCGAACCGCTGGTGACGATGGTCATGCGCGACAGGGTTGCTTCTTCGGTGGGGGCTACCGTGAGCGATTCAATATTATAACCGCGCGCCGAAAAAAGCCCCGCAACGCGCGAAAGCGCACCCGCTTCGTTTTCCATCAGCAAAGAAATGATATGGCGCATCACAGGTCCTCCGACAATACGACTTCAGACAATCCCTTGCCGCCCGGCACCATGGGGTAGACGTTCTCGGCAGGATCGGTGCGAAAGTCCATAAACACCAGATCGTTCTTGCGCGAAAAGGCTTCCTTCATCGCAGGCTCCACATCCGACGGCTTTTCGATGAACATGCCGATGTGGCCATAGGCTTCGGCCAGCTTGACGAAATCAGGCAGCGCATCCATATAGGACTCCGAAAAACGGTTGCCGTGGAAAAACTGCTGCCACTGGCGCACCATGCCAAGATAACGGTTGTTCAGCGACAGCACCTTGATGGGCAGACGGTATTGAAGGCAGGTGGACAGCTCCTGGATATTCATCTGTATGCTGCCCTCACCTGTCACACAGGCCACCGTCGCATCGGGATGCATGAGCTGAACGCCCATCGCAGCCGGCAATCCGAAGCCCATTGTGCCCAGCCCCCCCGAATTGATCCAGCGGCGCGGATGGTTGAATTTGTAGTACTGCGCCGCCCACATCTGGTGCTGCCCCACGTCTGACGTGACGTAGGCATCGCCGCCGGTGAGATTGTAAAGCGTCTCGATCACGAATTGCGGCTTGATGATTTCGGAAGAATTCTTGTAGCGCAGACCGCCGCCGAATTCACGCCACTCCTCGATCTGCTTCCACCAGTCGGCAATATCACCGGTTTTCTTCTCGTTTTTTCGCAGCACAGAGAGCAATTCTTCCAGAACCAGCTTCAAATCGCCGACGATGGGCACATCCACCTTGACGCGCTTGGCAATCGACGAAGGGTCGATGTCGATATGTATGATCTTGCGCGGCACCTGAGCAAAATGCTCGACATTGCCGATCACGCGATCGTCGAAACGCGCGCCAATGGCCACCAGCACATCGCAATGCTGCATCGCCATGTTCGCTTCATAGGTGCCGTGCATGCCCAGCATTCCGACAAATTGCCTGTCTGTGGCAGGATAACCGCCCAGCCCCATCAGGGTATTGGTGCAGGGGAATCCCGTCAGTTTCACAAGATCGGTCAGTTCTGCGGATGAATCCGAAAGCACAACGCCGCCGCCCGCATAGATCATCGGACGGCGCGCCTGCATCAGCAGCTCCGCCGCCTGCCTGATCTGCTCGCTGTCGCCGCGTCCCGGCGGCTGGTAGGCGCGTATCGCAATGCTGTCAGGATAAACAAACCCGCATTTCTGGTTGGAAATGTCCTTGGGTATGTCCACCAGAACCGGGCCGGGTCGCCCGGATTTCGCCAGATAAAATGCCTTCTTGATGGTCGAGGCGATATCCTTCACGTCCTTGACCAGGAAGTTGTGCTTGACGCACGGGCGCGTGATGCCGACCGCATCGACTTCCTGGAAAGCATCCTCACCTATCGCATAGGTTGGCACCTGGCCGCTGATCACGACCATCGGAATGGAATCCATATAGGCCGTCGCAATACCGGTCACCGCATTGGTGATGCCGGGGCCAGAGGTCACGAGGACCACGCCTGCCTTGTCTGAACAGCGCGCATAGCCATCGGCCGCATGCACAGCCGCCTGCTCATGGCGCACCAGAATATGCTTGACCTTGTCCTGCTGGAAAAGCGCGTCGTAAATGTGCAGCACTGCACCGCCCGGGTAGCCGAATACAAACTCGACCCCTTCTTCCTGCAAACAACGGATGGTTATTTCCGCGCCGGTCATCTCCATGACTAACACCTTATGATTAATTCTAAAAAAGAACTGCGTAAGATAAAGGCTGGCGGCCGTTTGGTCAACTCATTTGCCGCGCATACCCGCATGACTCATGGCAGAATTCGCTGCAATTGGTTACAATTAATGCCACCGAAGGAGAAAAAACTGGCAACCCAAGCCGAATTAAACGATTTTCTTGGCCGCATCGAACGCCGCGCCTATAAACATGCGGTATTTGCAATGCACGACAGCCATTCGGCGCTGGATGTCGTGCAGGATGCGATGATCAAGCTGGCAGAAAAGTATGGCGACAAGCCGCCCGACGAGTTGCCGCTGCTGTTTCACCGCATCCTGCAAAACACAATAAGGGACCATTGCCGCCGCCAGAAGGTACGCAGCAACTGGATCACGCTGTTTTCCGCCTTTACTGGAAAGCACGAGGAAGAGGAGTTCGACCCACTGGATGTCCTCGAAGATGGCGACAACCAAAGCGCGCCCGCGACACCCCACGAGGCACTTGAACAAAGACAGATCATCGCCAGAATAGAAGAGGCGCTAAGTAATCTGCCAGCGCGTCAACGCGAAGCCTTCCTGCTGCGTTACTGGGATGGACTGGACACGGCAGAAACGGCAAAAGCCATGGGCTGTACTGAAGGCAGCGTAAAAACCCACTGTTCAAGGGCAAACCACGCATTGTCGACAGTGCTCTCAGCAATAGGAGTGAATCTATCATGAAAAATCAGTCTCAACTTGACCACCGGAAAATCGCCGCGCTGCTCACGCAAAGCGCGCAGCAGCTGGACGAAGACATAGTGTCAGCACTTGGCGAAAATCGTGCCCGCGCGCTGCAGAAGCAGCGCATGCGCGAACCGGTTTTCTCGCTCAGCGCGATCGGCCATCGCGCCCACAACCTGCTGCCCCACTCCACCCATCAATGGGTGGCTGCTGCGATTGTGCTGGTGGCGATCATTTCCGGTGCTGCCGTTTTCTGGTCGAACACGCAGGACCACCAGAATCCGGACATGGCAATACTGACAGGCGATATGCCCTTGGACGTATTTGTGGACAAATGACCGAATGAGAAAGCTAATATTTGCTGCTTTTTGCTGCTTCGCCACGCTGGCTCACGCCGCACCCGAATCGTGGAATACGCTCCCGCCGACAGAGCAGCAAGCATTGACGCCCATACAGGCGCAATGGAGTACCCTGCCCGAAAAGGCGCAGCACAACTTCCGCCGCCTCGCTCAGCAGTACCCGAAGCTGACACCAGATCAGAAACAACGCTTCTCAAACCGGTTGGCCAAATGGGCTAGCCTGACACCCGAACAGCGTCAGGCGGCACGTGAAAAATATCGCACCTTCAGCCAGTTCCCCAGAGAAAAGCGGGAACAGATCAAGCAGATGGCCAAGCAGAACCGCGCTGCAAAAATGCAGCAACCCGCCAGCGCAGTGCCTCAGGTCAATGCAAAGCCCTGAATGGCAGGCCATCCCGCACCCGCCCTATGCCTGCAGGCATCCTGTCGGTTTGGCGGCGCGACCGGTTGCACAAATCAACGAGTACGCGATTGTAGTCCTGTTCTGCCAGGTCTCGTGACGCAAACAGTTTATCGCGCTGCACCCTCGCTTCAAGCAGCCACAAACCCTCGCATGTGTACGCTTTCAGGTTTGTGATGCCGCTGTCCAAATCTCTGGTGTCGATATAAACCGGCCCATTGAAAGTATAAAGCTCAACAAGATTGGGCATGATGGCTCCTCACAATCTAAAAACAAGTGTTGGACCGATGCATAAAGATTAAGTTTCATTATTCCGACATTTCCCATCAGACGGTTTTCATCATACTCCTGTCTTATGACAATAATATGAAGAACTTATCGTGGCCGCTACCGTTGCAATATTCCTTAGTGTTGCGTAGTATTCACGACAGGCATGTATTCATTCCGCAAGCCGGTCGTTTTTTGAAATTCCATTTATGTATCATGCAAGATAACCAAAAATCCGATAGCACTCTGCAAAACGAAGTCGCCCAACTGATGGTCGAATGTCTCAATCTTGAAGTCACCGCAGAGCAAATCTCCCCCGACACTCCCTTGTACGGCGACGGCCTGGGACTGGATTCGATCGACATACTTGAAATCTCGTTGACGATCTCCAAGCGTTATGGCTTGCAGTTGCGCAGCGATGGCGCGGACAACAAAGAAATCTTCGGCTCTCTGCGCAGCCTTTCCGCCTATATCGCAGCGCACAGAACACTTTGATGGCAAACCGCATCATGCGCCCAGCGGGCATTGCAGTCACTATAGCCGGTTATGCACTGCTTGCGCATTACACCAACACCACGGCGAAAAACGGCAGCCTTGGCGCACTGACCGCGATCGCACCGGTGGCATTTTTCGCACTGCTTCTGGCCTGGAACTCATCCAGACGCCACTTCATGCTGGCTGCGCTGGCCCTCACGGGCCTTGCAGCATACAGCCAATGGCATGCGATAGAACAGCATTTCGGGCTGATATACTGGCTGCAGGACACAGGCATGCAACTAGGCCTGCTGATCACTTTTGGCCGGACCCTGGCCAACGGACAAAAACCGCTCTGCGTGCGCTTTGCAGAAGCGACTCATGCGCCATTGACCATACAGCATGAAACCTATGCGCGCAATGTGACCATCGCCTGGACGCTGTTCTTTGCCTCGATGGCGCTGACTTCCACACTGCTTTTCTTTTTTGCGCCGCTTGCCATCTGGTCGATTTTTACCAATTTCATGACGCTGCCGCTGATCGCGCTGATGTTCATCGCCGAGTACCTGTTGCGCAGACGCATCTTGCCCGATGCGGGTGATGTGCACATACTCGATGCGCTGCGCTCGTTCAGGAAGGCTGAGCCATGACCGCACTGCCTCTGTTGTCCCATCCTCATGCTGACTGCATCGTCGCTTTCCGCGCCGATGGCGCTGTCACGAGACAGCAGTTTCTTTCGGAAGTGCATCAACTTGCTTCACTGCTGCCCGACGGCCAGCATTTGCTCAATCTGTGCAACGATCGCTACCGCTTCAGCGTAGGTTTGGCAGCCGCGATACTTAAGAACAGAATCAGCCTGCTGCCTCCGACGCAGACGCCCGAAGTCATCCGCCAGATCAAGCAGTTTGCGCCTGACGTATTTTGCCTTGCGGACAGCGAACAATGTGCAGTGGACCTGCCCCGGCTCAACTACCCGGACATGGCCGCGAGCTCGCCCGAAGAAATTTCAATACCGCAAATCAACGGCAGCCAGCTGATCGCCATCGTGTTCACCTCCGGCTCAACCGGCATTCCCATGCCTCATCCAAAGACCTGGGCCGGACTGGTTGACAGCGTGCAATCCGAAGCCGGAAGGCTGGGAACCCTTGACAACGCCACCGTCATCGGCACGGTTCCGCCGCAACACATGTACGGCTTCGAATCGACCGTGCTGATGGCATGGTGCAATGGCTTTGCATTGAGCCATGCGCAGCCATTTTTCCCTGCTGACATTTGCGATGCGCTATCCAGTGCACCCTCCCCCCGCGTGCTGATCTCCTCGCCGCTGCATTTGCGCACCCTGCTAAACGCGGAGCTTGCGATACCCGAACTTGCGCATGTCATGTCTGCCACTGCGCCGCTGTCCGAACAGCTCGCCCGCGACATCGAGGTGCGCTGCAACTGCCCGCTGACAGAAATCTACGGCTCCACCGAAACAGGCCAGATCGCAAGCCGCAGGCCGACGCAGGGGCCGGCATGGCAGCTTTTTCCAGGCATCAGGTGGCTCATTGAAAAAGACAGCGTGTTCGCAGAAGGCTTGCACATAGCTCCCCCGGTGCTGATGAACGACGTGATAGAGCCGGTTGCCGACGATCTTTTTTTATTGCATGGACGCATGGCCGACATGATCAACATAGCAGGCAAGCGGCATTCCCTGGCGGGACTCAACCATCTGCTCAATTCATTGCCCGGCATCCTGGACGGCGTATTTTACATGCCCGACGAAACGGACGATGTCACGCGGATTGCGGCAGCCGTGGTAGCGCCGGGAATAAATGCCGAGACCCTGCTTGCCGCACTGCGCGAACATCTGGACCCTGTTTTCCTGCCACGCCCTTTGCTATTTGTCGACGCACTGCCGCGCAACAGCACGGGAAAACTGCCCCGCTCCGCGCTAAAAGCGCTCTTTCAGGCGCATCACCCTGTCTGGACAGTCCCGCCAGACCACCCCGCCTTAGCGGGACATTTCCCGGGTCACCCGATACTGCCGGGTGTGGTGCTGCTGGATGAAGCGCTGCATCGCATTGCTCAAA
This sequence comes from Pseudomonadota bacterium, assembly GCA_021781695.1. Lineage (GTDB taxonomy): Bacteria > Pseudomonadota > Gammaproteobacteria > Burkholderiales > Gallionellaceae > Gallionella. The sequence goes on along the minus strand of JAJXWG010000009.1, from coordinate 2,403 downwards.
TGCATGGCATGACGCCAGATCGCTATGAAATCAGCTCGGTCAAGTTCATGAGCCCGGCCAGACCCGGAGACCGGCTGCTTTTCCAGCAGACAGCCCTGCCCAATGGTACGATGCGCTTCGACATCACATCAGGCCCAAGAAAAATCGCCAGCGGCAGCATCGCGCCAATTCCATGACAGCCCATCCGACCCTAGAGAAAACCAGCTGGGCTGCAACGCCTGAACGCGGCAGCCTGCCCATGCTGCGCATCATGACCTGGTGCTCCCTGAAATTCGGCAGGAAGGCCACGCGTTGCGCGCTATACCCGATCACCGCATACTTTCTGCTGTTTTCACCCGGAAGCCGTCGCGCATCCCGTGCATATCTCGAACGCGCGCTGGGACGCAAAGTCCGATGGCGCGACCTTTACCGGCATTTTTTTTCCTTTGCCTCCACCATCCACGACCGCATCTATCTGATCAACCGCCGCCACGATCTGTTCGATTTTGAAATCCATGGCGAGCACCTGCTGAAAAAGGACAATGGACTGTTTCTGATAGGCGCTCATCTGGGCAGCTTCGAGGCGATCAGCGCAGTCGGAAAAAAAAACGCGGGCTTGCGCGTCGCGATGCTGATGCACGAAGCCAATGCGCATAAGATCAACGCGGTGCTTTCCGCGATCAACCCGCAATCGGATCAGGAAATCATCGGCCTTGGCAACCTCGATGCGATGCTCAAGGTCGAGGCGAAGCTTGACAAAGGCTATGCAGTCGGCATGCTGGCTGACCGCACGCCGGGCAACGAAGCCTGCCGTCCTGTGAAAATCCTGAATGAGACAGCGCATCTGCCCACAGGCCCGTTCCGCATGGCTGCGTTGCTCAAACGCCCAGTAGTCTTCATGACCGGTTTATATCTGGGCGGCAACCGTTACGCGATTCATTTCGATCATCTGGCGGATTTCTCCGTTGCGATGCCAGGCGGGCGGGATCAGGCCATACAGGATGCGGTCAGCCGCTACGCTGGGTTGCTGGACCAGTACTGCCGCAAGGCGCCATACAACTGGTTCAATTTTTTCGACTTCTGGCAGCCTGAGAACGAATGAAAAAGACTGTACGCCGTCTGTCTCTCGCCGCGCTGCTGCTGGCACCCGGCATGGCGCTTGCCTCGGAGTGGAATCTCGACCAGCTCATGCATAATCTTGCGGAAATCCGTAGCGACCATGCAGGCTTTGCCGAAAAGAAATTCATAGCGATGCTGGACAAACCCGTGGAATCATCCGGCGAACTTTATTACACCGCGCCCGACCATCTGGAAAAGCGCACGCTGAAGCCCAAACCGGAATCGCTGACAGTGGATGGCGACACCCTGATCATAGAACGCAATCACCAGACACATCGCCTGCAACTGCAAAACTATCCGGAAATTGCCGCCTTCATCGACAGCATACGAAGCACGCTATCGGGAGATCGCGCAGCGCTTGAACGCAACTACCGGATCAATCTTTCAGGCACGGCGGAGCATTGGACGCTGCAACTTTTGCCCATAGACCCTAAGATGCAAAAGGTTGCCAAACAAATCCGCATTGCAGGCGAGCAGAATACCTTGCGCAGCATCGAAATCATCCAGGCCGATGGCGACAGCTCGTTCATGTCCATCGAAAGACTGGCTGCGCCGTGAAGCCAAACCAGAGGGGCGCAATATTCCTGTGGCTGGCATTCATCGCTGCCTGCATCATTGCGATTGCCCAGAGCCGGTTCACGGCAGACCTCTCCGCATTCCTGCCGCGCAACCCAACCGCTGCGCAACAGCTCCTGCTGGAACAGATCAAGGACGGGCTCGCTTCGCGCCTTGTTCTGGTAGGCATAGAGGGAAGCAATGCAGAAAAGCGCGCTGCACTCTCCAGACAGATCGCAAAAACGCTGCGCGCCGATCCAAACTTTGCAAGCGTTGACAATGGCGAAGATATCAATGGCGAGCGCGACCGCGCTTACCTGTTTGACCATCGTTACCTGTTAAGCCCCAAAGTCACACCTTCACGCTTTGAAGTCAAAGGTCTGCACGATGCATTGAGCGAGAGCATAGACCTCATCGCCTCCCCGGCAGGGCTGCTTTTCAAATCGCTGCTGCCTCACGATGCAACGGGTGAAATGACGCAACTGCTGGACCAGATGGAAAGCAGCCCGAGGATACTTGACGGCGCATGGGCATCGAAAGACGGCAGGCGCGCACTGATGCTTGTGCAAACGCGCGCATCCGGTTCGGACACAGACGCACAGCAACACGCCATGACTGCGATACGCCAGGCATTCGACGAGGCGCGTGCTTCCGACATGAGACTCGTGATGACGGGCCCCGGCGTGTTCTCTGTCAACTCGCGCGAAACGATAAAGAGCGAGGTGACCCGCCTGTCCGTCATCAGCATCG
>JAJXWG010000174.1 GCA_021781695.1 Pseudomonadota bacterium | reverse complement strand
CTGATCGAGCATCACATGGATTTGGTGATGAGCATCTGCGATACCATCACGGTGCTGGATTTCGGACAGAAGATTGCAGAAGGCACACCTGCACAAATCCAGTGTGACGACAAGGTGATCGGCGCGTATCTCGGCGGCGCATAGGGAGTCATGATGTTACAGATACAGAATCTACATGCCGGTTACGGCAAAGTCGAAGTGCTGCACGATATTTCGTTTACGGTGCCCAAGGGGCAGGTCGTATCGCTGATCGGTTCCAACGGTGCTGGCAAGACCACCACGATGCGCGCAATCTCGGGCATGTTGAAACCCGCCAGCGGCAGCATCACGCTGAACGGAAAAGCCATTGCAGGCCTTCCCTCCAACAGGATCGCGCGTGAGGGGCTTGCGCATTCTCCGGAGGGGCGGCGCGTGTTCTCCACGCTGTCGGTAACCGACAACCTGCTTTTGGGCGCTTTCCCTAGGCTTACCTTCGGGCGGGAAAAGGGAGATGTGCCAGGGGACCTCTCGCGCGTGTTCGATCTTTTCCCGCGCCTCAAGGAGCGCGAGCATCAGCTGGCAGGCACCCTGTCAGGAGGTGAACAGCAGATGCTGGCGATGGGGCGTGCGCTGATGTTGAATCCAGACGTGCTGCTGCTGGACGAGCCTTCGATGGGTCTTGCCCCTTTGCTGGTCAAGGAGGTGTTCCGCATCATCAGCGAATTGAAATCGCGCGGCATCACCATGCTGCTGGTCGAGCAGTTTGCCGCTGCCGCGCTGGAGGTTGCCGATTACGCTTATGTGCTGGAAAACGGCCGCATCTCGGTGCACGGTCCTGCCACGGAGCTTAAGAACGACCCCGCTGTGAAGGCGGCTTATCTGGGTGCGGCGCATTAGCCGGCATTGCAGTTTTTGGAACAGGGGATGAAATGAATACGCTATCTTTGTGGATCAACGGCAAACATACTGCAAGCCTGGGCAGTCGCACTGCCGAGGTGACCAATCCGGCCACAGGCTGCGTGATACGCCATGTACCGCTTGCAACTTCTGAAGACGTGAATGCTGCGGTTGCCGCAGCCCGCGCGGCATATCCTGCCTGGCGCGATACCACCGCGCTGCGCCGCAGCCGGATACTCAACAGATTCCGCGAGCTTCTGGAAATGCATCGCGCCGAGCTTGCAAGGTTAGCAAGCGAGGAGCATGGAAAGACTCTTGAGGATGCGGCAGGGTCAGTTCAGCGGGGCATCGAGGTGGTCGAGTTTGCGGTCGGCGCGCCGCATCTGTTGAAGGGCGAGCATGCTGAAAATGTGGGGCGCGGCGTGGATTGCCACTCCGTCTTGCAGCCTGTTGGAGTGTGCGCGGGCATCACGCCGTTCAATTTTCCCGCGATGGTGCCGATGTGGATGTTTCCGATCGCGATCGCCTGCGGCAATACCTTCGTGCTTAAACCCTCGGAGAAAGTGCCTTCATGCAGCCTGCGCATGGCCGAACTGTTCAAGGAAGCGGGACTCCCGGACGGCGTGTTCAACGTCGTGCCGGGCGACAAGGAAGCGGTGGATGCATTGCTCATCCATCCCGATGTGCGCGCAATCTCCTTCGTCGGCTCCACACCGGTTGCGAAATACATCTACGAGACCGCAGCACACCACGGCAAGCGCGTACAGGCATTAGGCGGCGCGAAGAATCATGCGGTGGTACTGCCCGATGCCTCGCTTGATTTCACTGCCGATGCGATCATGGGCGCTGCATACGGCTCCGCGGGCGAACGCTGCATGGCGATCTCGACTGTGGTTGCGGTGGGCGATATTGCAGACGAGTTGGTGGCGAAACTCAAGGATAAGGCAGAAAGGCTGGTGACAGGCCCAGGAGATCAGAAAGGGGTCGACATGGGGCCTGTGATTTCGAAGCAGCATAAAGACAGGATTGTGGGCTACATTGACAGCGGCGTGGCTCAAGGCGCCAGGCTCGTGACAGACGGGCGCGGCATTGTGGTGCCCGGATTTGAAAGCGGCTACTTCGTCGGCCCGACGCTGTTCGATCATGTCAGCACGGAAATGACGATCTACCGCGAGGAGATATTCGGGCCGGTGCTGATCGTGCTGCGCGCAGCATCCTTAGGCGATGCGATCAATCTGATCAACAGCAACCCTTACGCCAATGGCACGGCGATCTTCACCAGTTCAGGCGCTGCGGCAAGACGCTTCCAGAACGAGATCGAGGTCGGCATGGTCGGCATCAATGTGCCCATCCCCGTGCCGATGGCGTTCTTCTCGTTTGGCGGCTGGAAGTCGTCGCTGTTCGGCGATCTGCACATGCACGGCATGGAAGGCGTTTATTTCTATACGCGCACCAAGGCGGTGACCACGCGCTGGCCCGAGCTGTCCGACAAAAAAACATCCACGCTGGCGATGCCGACGCTGGGTTAGAGGAGAGCGCATGTCAGTCAACATAGGTTTCATCGGCCCCGGCATCATGGGTGCTCCCATGGCGCATAACCTCATCAAGGCGGGGCATGCTTTGAGCGTTTATGCGCGCCGTGCGGAAGCTGCAAAGTCGCTGGTTGATGCAGGGGCTACGGCCTGTGCATCGCCTCTTGAGGTCGCAAAGTGCAGCGATGTGATCTTTACCATCGTGTCAGACACGCCCGATGTGGAGAGCGTGCTCTTCGGCGAGCAGGGCGTGGCCAGTGCGGCAAGACCTGGCACGGTGATCGTCGACATGAGCACGATTTCGCCCACTGCCACCAGGAAGTTTGCCGGGCGGCTTGCAGCGCTCGGCATCGAGATGCTGGATGCGCCGGTGTCAGGGGGAGAGACGGGTGCTATCAACGGCACGCTTTCCATCATGGTGGGCGGCAAGGCAGAGATTTTCGAGCGCGTGAAACCGCTTTTCGAATGCATGGGAAAGAATATCGTGCATGTCGGCAAAAACGGCGCGGGCCAGGTGGCCAAGGCCTGCAACCAGATCGTGGTGGCGGTGACCATAGAGGCGGTGGCCGAAGCGCTGACCTTCGCGCGTAAAAACGGCGTTGATCCGGAAAAGGTGCGCGAGGCCCTGATGGGGGGATTTGCCGGCAGCAGGATCATGGAAGTGCATGGAAAGCGCATGCTGGACAACGATTTCAAACCGGGATTCAAGGTCGGCCTGCACCAGAAGGACATGCGCATCGTGATGGAAACCGCGCACCAGCTGGGCGTAGCGCTGCCGGCAACGGCGCTGGTTGCACAACATCTCAATGCGCTGATGGGCACTCATGACGCAGATCTGGACTCTTCGGCGATCGTCAAAGTGATAGAGCGCATGTCAGGCAGTTGAATGCCATGGAACACATCGTATTTCTCGATTCGGATACGCTGGTCGCAGATCTTCGCTTGCCTAAATTCGTGCATCAGTGGGAATCCTATCCTGCAACCGTTGCTGGGGATGTCGCATCGCGCCTGAAGGATGTCACCATTGCGATCACCAACAAGGTGGCGCTGCGCCGCGAGGTTCTGGAACAGTTGCCCAAACTCAGGATGATCGCAGTTGCAGCGACAGGGACGGACAATGTCGACATCGCGTCTTGCCGTGAGCTCGGCATCGTGGTGTCCAACATACGCAATTATTCGGTGCATACAGTCCCTGAGCATGTGTTCATGCTATTGCTCGCGCTGCGCCGCAACCTGCTGGCATTCCATGCCAACGTCAGAAACGGCGAATGGCAGAAGGCAAAACAGTTCTGTCTGTTCACCCACCCCGTTATGGACTTGCACGGCAGCACGCTGGGGATAGTGGGTCATGGCGCAATCGGCCGTGCGGTTGCACAGATCGCTCGCGCTTTCGGCATGCAGGTGCTCCTTGCCGAACACAAAGGGGCTGCCGATGTGCGGCCAGGCTATACCGCATTCGAGAAGGTGCTTGAAATGAGCGATGCGATCAGCCTGCATCTGCCGCTGAACGAAATGACCCGTCACCTGTTAAGCACTGAAGAATTTCAGCGCATGAAGCACGGCGCGATATTGATCAATACCGCAAGAGGCGGGCTTGTGGACGAGAAGGCGCTTTATGACGCGCTGGTATCGG
>JAJXWG010000008.1 GCA_021781695.1 Pseudomonadota bacterium | reverse complement strand
GCCGGGCTTCGCAAGGATAGGCCCGTACACCAGAACAAACAGGGCAAAGGCCATCAGCCATAGCGCCTGCGCGGCAGCCAGCCACAACAGATAGTGCAGCGGCACCATCATTGGCAACAGCACCCTGACAACATAGGCCGCAAACATCAGGACGAACATCGGTAACAGCAGCTTCGAATGCCGTTGAATATTGCGGCCGGTGTGAGCCAGCGAAATGCGCGCCATCATTCCCATCGCAATCATGCCGACACCGCCCACCGCGAACGCATGCAGCGCCAAAAACGGAGGCAGGGAGATGAGCCGCTCAAGCGCCTTGAGCAAAAATCCGAATGTGGCGCCCGCATAACCCAGATACAAAACCCACAGCAGCGGTTTTTTCCAGATACCCTTGGTATGCCAGCCCACCAGCCGCAACACATGAATCACAAACAGCAAGCCTGCGAATATGGCCACAGCAGCAGCATTGCGCCAGAACACATCTATGCCCACGAACAGCATGAAAACATAGATGGCAAAACGATCCACCCACAAGCTGTTCTTCAGTTTCACGGGATAGCCGACACCCTGCTCGATGAAGAACGGCAGAACACGCCGCGCCATGCTGAAGATCAGTGCCAGCAGGACGTATAATCCGGCATTCAAACCCCAGACGACGCCCTGCTCCAGCACCCCCGATGCGCCGAGATAAAAGCAGAGATTGGCCAGCATCAGCAGCACCAGTTTCGACGCAATGCCGATTTGCTGATACTGTTTTGCTCGCAGGATGGGGGTAAAGACTGCAACGATGAGCCATGCATCAAACAGGAGGTCCGGCAGCACCATTGGCCATCCGGACATTCCTGCCAATCGCGCCGCCAGCCACAGTGCGGCCAGACCTGCAAGCGGGTAACCATGAATCGTGTCCAGACGTGTCCAGTTGCGCACTGCGGTCAACAGGAATCCGGCTGCAACCGCCATGCCATAACCAAAAATCATTTCATGTGCATGCCAGTGCAGGGGTGAAAAAATCAGGCCTGGCGCATGCCAGCCATAAACATAAACAGCGCCCCAGAGAAACATCGAGACCAGCGAAAAAAAGCTCGCCAGCAGAAAAAACGGGCGAAATCCAAGACTCCATAAAACAGACAGATTGCGATGTTTTTCTTTTTCCTGGATAAGCACGATGAAAGACCTCTCGAACGATCAGCTTAATGATTTATTTTAAATGCATCATATTTTGATCATATCACAACATGGCATGAATTCGAGTGCCGGGGTGAGCTGGCTCTCACCGCAGGACGGCCAGACCCCATTTTTGCAGGTGTTTAGCGGCTCACCGGCATCAGATGCTTTTGTGCAAAGCGCTCTGCGGGCAGCGGTTTTTCAAACAGAAAACCCTGAATCTCGTCGCAGCCAAACAGACGCAGAAGTTCGAACTGCTCTTCAGTCTCCACACCTTCCGCAACCACATTGAGTCTCAGCGCATGTGCCAGATTGACTATGGTGGAAACCAGTGCCTTTCCCGCCTCTCCTACGGTCATGTCGACCACAAAAGAACGGTCGATCTTCAGCGTATTCACCGGCAATTTGGAAAGCAGTGCCAACGAAGAAAATCCAGTGCCAAAATCGTCGATCGAAACATGCAAGCCCATGTCGCGTATCGCATTCAGGCTGGCGACATTTCGCTGCACATCTTCCATGATCATGCTTTCGGTGATCTCCAGTTCCAGCCCTCCGGCCGCACGATGATCAAGGCCGATGTCCTGCCCGATCTCGGCGACGAAACCAAGGTTGCGCAACTGCAGCGCAGACACATTCACCGCAATGCGCACGGCAGAAAGCCCCTCGTCCATCCAACCCAGGTAATCTGCAATGGCCTGACGCAGCGCCCAGCGTCCGACCTCGTAGATCAATCCGGTCTCTTCCAGGACGGGGATGAAATGGCCAGGTGGCACCAGACCGTTCGCGGGATCGTTCCAGCGGATCAGTGCTTCGGCGCTTGTGACTGTTCCACTCGTGAGATTAACCTTGGGCTGGTAATAGAGCACGAACTCCTGATTGTCTATCGCCTGACGCAGACGGTTTTCAAGCTTAAGCTTGCCAGCTACCGCCTCGGTCATTTTCCTGGTATGGAAAAGATACCGGTCGCCGCTCCTCTTGGCCAGCTTGAGCGCAGCTTCAGCGTTACTGAACAGGGTGTCCACATCGGCTCCGTCATCCGGAAATATCGCGATGCCCGCCTTGGCTGCGATGCGGAAAACCGCATCGTTCAGCCGGAACGGCTGCTCCATGAAGGTTTTCGAGAGCTTGTCGAAGAGCCTGGTCAAATCGCCTCCCAGCTTCACTTCCGGCATGACGACCGCGAAATGGTCCGCATTGATGCGTGCCAGCAGATTTTCTCCGCCTGTATTGCGCTTCAACCAGCCTGCCACATGTTTGAGCAGTTCATCGCCTGCCACCCTGCCCAGACTGTCGTTGAAATTCTTGAAGCGTTCGAGGTCGATCATCACCAGTGCGAGCTTGTGTCCGCTGCCGGCCGCGCTGCGCATGAATTGCCCGACACGCTCGAAAAAAAGCGTGCGGTTGGCTAGCCCCGTGAGAGCGTCGTAATAGGCCAGGTAATTGAGCTTCTCCTGCTTGTCGATGTGATCGACAGCAAACTCGATGTCATGCGTCAATTCATCCAGCAACCGCATTTCTTCCTGATGGAAAAAATCGATTTCGCCCGCATACAGCGCGATCACACCGATGGCCTCTCCGGAAACAAGCAACGGCATCACGACCATCGAGCGCACGCCAGATTCGACGTATTGCCTGCCGAACACGACCCCGGGATCGTTTTCTGCGTCATTGGAGATGATCGCCCGCTTTTCCCTGATTGCACGGGCGACCATGGTCGTCGCACTCTCGCTCGAGGACAGTATTCCTTTGACCGCGTCCATGAGTTTTTCGTCCTTGCCTGCCGAGGCACAGGGGACGACCTTCAATGTATCGTTTTCCACAATGCACAGCATCGCCATGCGGAACCCGCCGGTTTCGACGGCGATCCGGCATGCTTCCCGAAAAAGCTCATCACGGCCAGGCACGCGCACGATCAGCGCATTGATACTGCTCAGCATCGCATAGACGCGGTTCAGATACAGAATCCTCGCTGCGGATTTCTTGCGCTCGCTGATGTCCTGGATCATGCAGAGATGGCGCGGCTGGGTTTTATCTTCCACCTTCAGCGGGGTGATAGTCATGTCTATCCAAACGGCTTTGCCATCGGGGTGAAGATAGCGCTTTTCCATCTGGAATTTGCTGATCTTCCCAGCATTCATCATCGCCATGTTTTCCAGATCGGCCTGGATGTCATCCGGATGCGTGATCTGCAGCCAGTCTATGTTTTTCAATTCATCCATCGACCGGCCTGCGATTTCTGCAAAGCGCGGATTGGCATCGAAGATATGTCCCGTGAGCGAATCGATCATCGCGATCCCGATGGGGGATTGCATGAACATGGTCCTGAAGCGCTCTTCGCTTGCCATGAGAGCCCGCTCTGCCTGCTGATGCTCCGTGACATCCTGGACGACCTGCCTTACCTTGAGCATCCTGTTCACGACATACGGCTTTTCCTCGACAGATACGACTTCCACCTGCCAGCCGTGCTCTTCCAGAAAAAGACGCAGGGCGTCTTCCTCGTTGCCGTGATCGATCAGGATTCTGGGCATATGCTCTGTGAAAACGCTTGATTTATTTGGCAGAAGGAACCGCTGCAGCGCCCTTGCCGCTATCGGTCAGATTGCCGAAATAGATAGTCTTGAATGTCCTGTTTAGCGAAGGGCTCTTGAAGTCGTGCAGCACCATCGCTTTTTCGATTGCAACATGATCGCCCTTGGCAAGCTTAGCCCTGCTTACAGCAGCCCATGTCTCGCCTTTGCCGGTCTTAAGGTGCAGATAGGTATAGATGGACACATTCTTCGTTTCGAGCACTTCTCCTTCGAGCGTGACCAGCGGTGGCGGTGGCGGAATTTCATCCGCCGCAGAAAATGCGGTGAAAAAAATCATGCAGATAAATATAAGGGATTTCATGGACACTCCTTTCAAAGCGTCAAGCATAACAGGCAACTATACTCGTCGCCAGCCGCCAGGTTCAATATCGTCCAATGTCCACTCACCGATGCGGTAGCGTATCAGGCGCAAGGTAGGAAATCCCACTGCGGCCGTCATGCGGCGCACCTGCCGGTTCTTGCCCTCGCGTATGGTCAGTTCAATCCAGCTGGTCGGTATGTGTTTGCGGAAACGCACCGGCGGATTGCGTGGCCACAGATTTTGCGGCTCGTCGATCAGGCGCGCCTCGGCAGGCCGGGTCGTGAATTCTGAGAGCCGGATCCCGCCGCGCAATTTTTCAAATGCAGCATCGTCCGGCACGCCTTCCACCTGTACCCAGTATGTCTTGGGCAGCTTGTGCCTGGGGTCGGTGATGCGATGCTGCATTTGGCCATCGTCGGTCAGCACCATGAGACCTTCGCTGTCGGTATCCAATCGTCCTGCGGGATAAAAACCGGGAAGCGGGATATAATCAGAGAGTGTCGGATGCATGCCATCGCGGCTGAACTGACAGATCACGCCAAACGGTTTGTTGAAAAGCAGTATGCGCCCCATTTGAATTCCGGTATGTATGAATCGCTATTTTACCGCGTCTTGCCCTGAACGCGGATTAAACCGCCGATGTGCGCAATGAAAAAGAACGAAAGAAAAACATGACAACCCACAAAATCATATACACGATGGTCGACGAAGCGCCCGCGCTGGCAACCTACTCCCTGCTTCCCATCGTGCAGGCCTTCACCAGGGCGGCGGGCATTGCAATCGAAACGAAGGATATCTCGCTGGCTGGCCGCATCCTCGCGAATTTTCCGGAGCAGCTTGCAAAGGACCAGAGAATCGCCGACGAACTCTCCGAGCTTGGGCAGTTGACGCTCAAACCCGAAGCCAACATCATCAAGCTGCCCAACATCAGCGCAACGCCGCCGCAGTTGAAGGCTGCAATCAAGGAGCTGCAGTCCCAGGGCTACAACATTCCGGACTACCCTGACAACCCCAAAGACGAGACTGAAAAAACGATCAAGGCAAGATATGGCAAGGTATTGGGCAGCGCGGTCAATCCGGTGTTAAGAGAAGGCAACTCCGACCGCCGCGCCGCAGGGGCGGTCAAACAGTATGCAAGGAACAATCCGCACAAGATGGGAGCCTGGAGTGCGGAGTCGAAGACCCATGTGGCGCACATGCATGGCGGCGATTTCTACGGCAGCGAGCAGTCTGTCACGCTTGAAAATTCGTGCCCGGTGCGCATCGAATTTTCAGGCGAGGATGGGACAACTGCAATACTCAAAGATAAGATCAGCCTGCAATCGGGTGAGATCATCGACACCGCAGTATTGAGCAAGCGTTCTTTGCGTCGATTCTATGAAGAACAGATGATAGACGCGAAGAATCAGGGCGTGCTGCTTTCATTGCACTTGAAGGCCACGATGATGAAAATTTCCGATCCCATCATGTTCGGCCATGCGGTTACCGTGTATTTCAAGGATGTTTTCGACAAGCACGCCGCAGTGATCAGTGAGCTGGGTGTGAACGTCAACAACGGCCTGGGTGAACTCTACGCAAAAATGGCGAAACTGCCTGACGCAAAGCGCGCCGAGATCGAATCTGACATCAGGCATGCTTATGAAAACCGCCCCGAACTTGCGATGGTGAATTCGGATCGTGGCATCACGAATCTGCATGTGCCAAGCGATGTGATCGTCGACGCTTCCATGCCTGCGATGATACGCGAGTCGGGAAAAATGTGGGGGCCGGATGGCAAGCTCCACGACACCAAGGCGCTGATTCCGGACCGCTGCTATGCGCGAATCTACCAGGTCGTGATAGAAGACTGCAAAAAGCACGGCGCATTTGATCCCAGGACCATGGGCAGCGTGCCCAATGTCGGCCTGATGGCGCAGCAGGCGGAGGAATATGGCTCACACGACAAGACCTTCCAGATGCAAGGCAGCGGCAATGTCCGCGTGGTGGATGATGGTGGCAGGATACTGATGGAGCAGAAGGTTGAACAGGGCGACATCTTCCGCATGTGTCAGGCAAAGGACGCGCCTGTTCAGGACTGGGTCAGACTTGCCGTCGCGCGTGTGCGCGCAACGCATGCTCCAGCCGTATTCTGGCTGGACAAAGCCCGCGCGCACGATGCACAGATCATCAGGAAGGTTGAGCGCTGCCTTGCAGAGCAGGACACGACAGGCATGGACATCCGCATCATGTCGCCCGAGGATGCGATGCAGTTTTCACTCGATCGCATACGCCAAGGACTGGATACCATTTCCGTCACGGGCAATGTGCTGCGCGACTATCTCACCGACCTCTTCCCTATCATGGAGCTTGGCACCAGCGCGAAGATGCTGTCCATCGTGCCTTTGATGAATGGCGGAGGACTATTCGAAACGGGCGCGGGCGGTTCAGCGCCCAAGCATGTCCAGCAATTCCAGCAGGAGGGCTATCTGCGCTGGGATTCACTGGGTGAATTTCTGGCCCTGGGCGCGTCGCTGGAACATCTTGCAAGCAAGTTTGACGACACAAAGGCCAGGGTGCTGGCCGAGACGCTGGATGCGGCCAACGGGAAAATTCTGGGAAACAACAAGTCACCCTCGCGCCGCGTGGGCGAGATCGACAACCGCGGTAGCCATTTCTACCTCGCGCTGTACTGGGCTCAAGCGCTGGCTGCGCAAACGAATGACAGCGAGTTGCAATCCCGCTTCGCGCCGCTTGCAAAATTGCTTGCACAGCATGAGGCCGCGATCAATGCCGAACTGATTGCAGCTCAGGGTAAGCCGGTCGACATGGGCGGCTATTACCACCCGGATTTTGAAAAGACCTCGAAAGCCATGCGGCCAAGCAGCACCTTGAATGCAGCGCTGGCCCTGATCGCCTGACGAACGCTTTCGCGAGTTTCACGTTAAAGCGGCAGGCTAGCGGACGACTCCGGGCACCTGGTTGCCTTTGGAGTACATGCACTGCTCGTAGGCATTGTTGTACTGGATCTGGATTATGTTGCCAGCTTGATCTGTCGAGTCTCCGCCCGATGCAGTACCCGCAAGAGCGCCTACACCCGCACCCACGCCGGCACCCTGATGGTTGCCCACGGCAGCCCCCAGACCCGCGCCCAGCAACGCTCCCAGCGTGGCGCGGCCCACGGCTCCGGTATTCGCCGAACTGGCCTGCCCAGCGACCTGGGACTGGGCATATTGTTTGCACTGTTCCTGATCCTGCTGGAATACATCAAAAGGCTTGTTAGGACTTGGCATCACCAACACTGTCGGCCCCATGGGTGTCGACGCGCACGCCGCAAGCAGAAAAAGCGATGACCCTGTGATTGCGAGTTTCTTGCCGTATTTCATGTAAGTCTTCCTCAATAGCTAACGTAACGAACTGCACCCTGCGCTGCAATAGACGCAAACACAACATGAAAGTTCACCGGCAAGACAGGTTCCCATGCCATTACCTGAAGTCAGGCTATCATGAACCATAGTGATTTTCAATCAGCGCATTAAACCTGCCGGGCTTGGCAGCCTCATCTGATTCGCCTATACATTCCGGCATATTGACCCTGTCAGCCTGAAATGAAAAACTGCCCTCCACCAGATCGTCAATCAGACAGCCTTCCACAAGGCCAGATTCGCACACCGCACTTTTTGCAATCCTACTGTTTAAAAAACAGCCATCGCGGATTCTGCATATTCGCGAAACCGGGGACTGACTATGGATTTTTTTCTTCAAAGAAACTGGATTTTCTTCATTTCGCCATTCCTATTCTTGAGCGCCTGCACGGATCTTCCGCAGGCCATTCCTCCTTCCGCACAGCACATCATACCCACCACCTCACCGGCTCAAAGCGACATCCCGCCGCTGGTTAACACCGCACCTCTTCCCCTGCCTCCTTTCGCCGCACCTGCTGCCGAACGTTACAGCATCATCGTCAACAATGTGCTTGCGCAGGAGATACTGTTTGCGCTGGCTAGAGACGCGAAACTCAATATCGAGATTCACCCAGGAATCACAGGAACCGTGACGATGAATCTGATTGACTGCACCCTGCCTGAAATACTCGATGCCATTTCCCGCCAGGTGGACATGCGCTATGAACTCAATGGCTTAAATCTCGCCATCATGCCTGATACGCCCTATCTCAAAACCTATCAGATTGAATACCCCAACGTGGCAAGGGATGCCAAGAACAGCATCAACATGTCCACCAACATCGCGGTAATCGGCAAGAGCGAAGGGACTGCGGCAGGCAGTAATGGTGCGAATTCCACCATAGCCAACCTGTCCAACAACAACTTCTGGAAAACCCTGACCGAGAACATCAAGGATCTGCTGCGTGAAACGGACAAGAAGCTGCCCGAAGGTTCGAGCGAAACCGTCACAGAACAGAACAACCAGCAGCAGGTAACCCAGCTTGGCACCGAGCCCAAGAAACGCGCGACGCTGCCTGCACAGATCCAGAGCCAGAACACCAGCCGCGCCCGCCGAGTGACTTATCGCGAGGCGGCTTCGGTGATTGCCAATCCTGAAGCCGGCATCATCAGCGTGCGCGCCACTTCACGCCAGCAGGCCTATGTGCGCAAATTCATCGACAAGGTGGTCGACAACGCGCGCCGTCAGGTATTCATCGAAGCGACCATCGTCGAAGTGGAATTATCCGACCAGTACCAGCAGGGCATCAACTGGTCTCTGTTGCGCGCACTCGGTCTTAGCCTGCAGCAGACCTCCACCGTGCCGCCCTCCACTTCCCCTGTCACCACGCTTGGCACCATCAGCTATGCCAACCCCGGGAAACCAGGTAGCTTCAGCCTGAATGGCTCAATACAATTGCTGGAAAATTTCGGCAAGACGCACGTCCTGTCCAGCCCGACGCTTTCCGTTCTCAACAACCAGACCAGCCTGCTCAAAGTGGTCGATGAACTGGTCTATTTCACCATCGATGTCACCCAGGGCTCATACAGCACGGCTGGCGCACTCCTCACATCGCCGACATACACCTCCACGATACACACCGTCCCCATCGGCTTCATGATGTATGTCACGCCGGAAGTAGGCATGGACGAGGAAGTCACACTCAACCTGAGACCGACGATTACACGCATTCTGGGTTATGTACCAGATCCCAATCCCGCGCTTATCAATCCGGTGAATCCAGCGCTCAGCGTATCCAACCTCATCCCGGAGATTCAAACGCGAGAGATGGAATCCATACTGATGGTGCATAACGGCGACATCGCGGTGCTGGGCGGACTGATGCAGGACACGCGCGCAGGCAACACTGGCCAGATACCCGGCATCAGCAAGATTCCAGCGCTTGGCGAACTGTTCAAAGCGCGCAACGACACCAATCGCAAAACCGAGCTGGTCGTATTCTTGCGCCCCGTCATCCTGAATCAGGAAAACCAGCAGGAACTCATACGCAACTTCAGAAACATGACCGAGAACAGGCAGGATAGCCCGGGGGAAACGCAATGAAATTGCCTTTCAAAGCCAACAGCGCGATGCTTTTAACATGCCTTTCTATACTATGCCTGCATGCCGCACAGGAAGCTGCCGCAGGCGACAAGCCGAGCAGGAGCAAGCGGCACCCTGCGCAGCGCAGGCAAGTAGAAAGCGATGCCGACGACAAGGAGCTCAGCAAAGCATATCGTGACTTGTCCCGTGGACAGCTCGATCCGGCAGAAAAAGAATATCAGGCTGTGCTGACAAAACGTCCGTATGAAAAAGACGCATTACTGGGACTGGCTGTGATCTCTCAGCGCAAGCTGCAACCGGCGCGCGCAGCCCGTCTTTACCGCCAGGTATTGAATGAAGACATGGGCAATGCAGCAGCGGCTGCGGGCCTCATCAGCCTGTCCATACCGGCAGATCCGGTGGCAGCCGAAAGCCAGCTAAAGGAACTGCTCGACATCCGGCCTTCTTCGCCCGAACTGCAGTATGCACTGGGCAGCGCATTGGCCTTTCAGCAGAGACTGGGCGAGGCGGAACAGGCATTCTACATCGCCTACAGTCTCGCACCCGACAGCGCGCTGTATGCATATAACCTGGCCGTATCGCTTGACCGCCTGAACCAGCCCAAGGACGCGCTCTCCTATTATGAAAAATCGCTGAACCTGTCCAAGACTGACAAAACCCTGTTTGATGCAGATGCGGTTAAACGGCGGATAAGCAAGCTTACCGGCCAGCCTCCGCAGGAGTGGACGCGATGAACCATGCGCTTCGTCCGCGCATCGGAGAGGTGCTGCTAGCGCGCGGCCTGATCACCGATGATCAGCTGCATATCGCGCTGCAGCGGCAAAAGGATGACTACAGGCCGCTGGGCGAAGAATTGCTGGCCCTGCACTTCATCACGGATCAGACCATGCGCGAGGCAGTATCGGAAGCAGCCGGCTACAAAGCCATAGATCTCTCGGGATTCGTGGCCAATGCGGCAGCGCTGGCATTGATCCCCAAGCCTGTTGCGATCCGCTATATCCTGTTCCCGATCAGCTTCGATGCGGCAAACGGCAATCTGGTGATCGCCGCCGCAAATCCTGACGACATCCTGACGCGCGATGCCACTTCCGCACTTCTTGCGCAGGCAAGCGAGCTTGCCAAACAGCGCATAAACTGCGAGTGGCGCATCGCGCCGAGCGCGGAAGTGCTCGCCGCGATCGACAGGTTTTACGACCATGAGCTATCCATTGAAGGAATTCTTTTTGAACTGGAGGGCGGAGAATTCGATTTCAATGCGCTGACCCAGACAGGTGTTTCATACAGCCACCCCATCGTTCGCCTGACTGACGCGCTGCTCTCGGATGCAGTAAGCCACAGCGCATCGGACATCCATTTCGAGCCTGAGGAACAGTTCCTGCGCGTGCGCTACCGCATAGACGGCGTGCTGCGGCCCGTGCGCTCGCTGGCAAAATCAAATTGGGCAGCCCTCCTGGTGCGCCTGAAAGTGCTCTCTGGCATGAACATCGCAGAAACGCGCGCACCTCAGGATGGCCGTGTCTCACTCTCGCTTTTTGGCCGCCAGATCGACTTTCGAGCAGCATCCCACCCCACTTTGCACGGGGAAAATTTCGTGCTGCGCATACTCGACCGCAAGGCGGGCATCGTGAACCTCGACAAACTCGGCATGACGCCTGCGCAGCTGGCGCTCTTGGTGCGCATGCTGCAAAGACCCGAAGGCATCCTGCTGGTGACAGGACCTACCGGATCGGGGAAAACCACGACCCTGTACTCGATACTCAATTACCTCAACAACGACACCGTGAACATCATGACGCTGGAAGATCCGGTGGAATATCCGCTGCCGCTCACCCGGCAGACTTCGATTGCAGAAATCGTCAAGCTGGATTTTTCTAACGGCATACGCTCGCTGATGCGCCAGGATCCCGACATCATACTGGTCGGAGAGATACGCGACCACGACACCGCCGAGATGGCGCTGCGCGCGGCCATGACAGGACATCAGGTGTTTTCCACGCTGCACACCAATTCTGCGATCAGCTCAATCGCAAGACTTCACGATCTTGGCATACTCGAAAGCATGTTTGCCGACAATCTGATCGGCGTCATCGCGCAACGACTGGTGCGCAAACTGTGTCCGTTGTGCAAAAAAAGCTATGAAGCGGATAACGCAGAGCGCAGAATCATGGGCAGCAGCGCGGGGATCACTCTGCACCGTCCTTCCGGGTGCGCGGATTGCGAGCACCTGGGTTACAAGGGCAGACTTGCGATCATGGAGGTATTGCGTTTCGACCAGGGACTGGCAGAGCTGGTCACACGCCGCGCAGGCCTCAGGGAACTCACCGATTATGCGCTGGCACACCAGTTCGTACCGCTTTGCGATGATGGCATAAGGCGCGTGAAGGAAGGCATAACCTCGCTTGACGAAGTGCGTCGGGTGATCGATTTCAGCGAGCGGGTGCCGGAATAATGCCTCTCTACCGCTATCGCGCCATCAGCGCCTCGGGAAAAATCTCCAAAGGGGAAAGCCATGCGCTCAACGAACAGGATCTGGCAGCACAGCTCAAAAAAATCGGTCTGGACCTGATACGCACGCAAACGATAAAAAACCAGATCAGCCTCCGCAAGCTGGCACGCCGCGATCTGATCGAGTTTTTGTTTCAGCTGGAGATGCTGCTGCGCGCGGGTGTGCCGATCCTATCCATCCTGGCTGATTTGCGCGATACGACCGGGTTCCTGAAAATCCGGAATCTCTGCGCCAGCCTGTATGAAATGATCGATTCCGGATCGACCCTTTCGGAGGCGCTTGCAGCCAATCCGGGCCGATTTCCGGAACTGGTTGTCAACCTGATACGCGCAGGAGAAGCGACAGGACAGCTTCCGGATGTGCTGAATGAAATCGTCAACTCCCTGAAATGGCAGGATGAACTTCTGGCCAAGACTCGCCAGATACTGATATATCCCGCCTTCGTCACGCTCGTGGTGAGCATGGTCGTGATTTTCCTGATGACCTATCTTGTTCCGCAGATTGTCGGCTTCGTTGCAAACATGGGCGGGTCCATCCCGATACAGACAAGGCTTCTGATCACGATCTCAGATGCATTCGTGAGGTACGGCTGGATCATCATTCCCGCTCCCTTCATCATTTCCATCCTGCTGTTGCTGCTGGCAAGAACCAGCCACCGAGCAAAGCGCATGATGCATGCCGCAGAACTGCGCCTGCCCTACATCGGCTCCATCATCAAGAAAATCATGCTCGCTCGCGCAAGCGACACGCTGGGGCTCACCTACCGGACAGGGATACCTTTGCTTGACGGGCTCGTCTATTGCAGCAACGTGACCAGCAATCTCATCGTGAAGGAGGCCATAGAACATGCCCGGACTGCCATTGCCAACGGAGCACCCATCAGCCGCGGTTTTGCAGACCAGAATCTCTTTCCGGCACTGATCATCCGCATGATCAAGACAGGAGAAGAAACAGGCGACCTGACAGGCGCACTGAAAAACATTTCCTATTTCTACAATCGCGACATCAACGATTCCATCGCGCGCATGCAATCGCTCATCGAACCTGCGCTCACCATCCTGCTTGGTATCATGCTGGGTTGGATCATGACAGCCGTGCTGGGCCCCATCTACGACACCGTTGCCAGGATCAGGCTGACATGAAAACCGTGCTGCTCATCGATACTTCCGGTGCGCGATATTTCAGGCGCAGTCGCGGCCAGTGGCAGAAAATCGACAAGCCGGATGACAAAGACAGTCTCTGGGTCATCGCAGATCTGCCCGAAGAAGTGCTGGAGAGACTGGAGCTGCCGCTGCTGTTCGGGCGAGACCGCGCGCATTTCCTTCAACGTCATCTGGCGACAGCCTTTCCAAACAGTCAGTTTCGCGCAATCATTGCAGGCAACCTGTTCAGACCAGGCCATGCACTGCTCACAGGCCTGAACGCTGCCGGGACGATCAGCCGTGAATTGGAAAACCTGAAAAATCCGGTTGCAGGCGTATGGGGCATATTCATGCTGCAGGCCTCAATCATGCGCCGTCTTGGCATCGACAACATCATGCTCGTCTCACCAGGCCAGCATTACCTGCGCATGCTGGTCATCAGACATGCAGTGCCGGTTGTCACGCGCTGCATACATCGCTACAGCGAAAAAGACAGCGATGCCGATGAAATTCAGCGCACCCGTCTGCATCTTGAAAACCATCAGGTTTTTGAACAGGAGGCGATCCCGCCTGTTTTGTATCTTGGCGACCCGGCATCGTCAGGCATCGCCGAACTCATGCTCATGCCCTTGCCCGATGCAATGAAGCCGAAAGGAGATGCTTCCTATCTGCATGCACTGTTTGAGGAAGTTGCCTCATCGCCAAAGGGGCAAATCGCTCCCCTGCCGTTTCGGTTCAGATATCTCGGCAACCGCATACGCCAGGCGGCCTATCTCTTAACAGCCCTGTGCCTGCTGACAGGCATGCTGTTCGCGCAGCATGACCGGCGCTCACTGTTCAGTCTGGATACCGATGAAAATAGGCTGCAGAAAAATCTGCAACAGGAAACAGCGCAGCGGCAACATCTTGCAAATCGCATCAAGGAAAGCGGGACAAACCCTGCGCTGATGCAACAGGCGATAAAATTTTCGACATTTGAAATCGACGCCGCACCTACGCCGAATTCCGTCTTGCAATTCGTCGCAGCCAGCATTGCAGGCTTGCAAGATGTCCGCATCAAGAGTCTAAGTTATCGACTCCTGGAGCATGGCGAACGCCGCTGCCAGAAGGAGCCAACCAGAGGTGACAAGCGCTATGCGGAGTTGCAATTTTCGATTCTGCTCATCGAGCATCTCCCGATTTCCCAACAGTCCGAAATTCGCAAACGCATTTCAGACAATATCAGGCGAAACGCCTTTGTTCAAGTGATGGAAGACCCGGCTGCCGCTTCGAACTTGCATGCCATCCAGAGCGGTTCTGGCGCTGCCAGCGCCGAAGATGTCTGGTGCATGATACTTCCCTGGCCTGCTCTGAGGCAGGTGCTGCCATGAACAATTTTTTCCTGCTGCTCAAAACGGCCAAAACCGCACTGATATTATTCGCGGTATCGCTTGCCGTCTCATGCCTCCTCATGGCAGGAATTTACAGTTATCGCGCCCAAAAGCAGCGGGCCATTCTTCAAATCAGCCGACAACTTTCGATCATGCGCGATGGCAACAATCAACTCAGGTTAGATCTTGAGATGATGGGCAGGTTTTCTGAAAAGTTCCGCCAACTGCAACATATTGGTTTCATCGGCGAGGCGGACAGGAATCGCTGGATACAGCGCCTTGAAGACATCTACCGGGACATGCATCTCCCAGCCACCTTGCGTTACACGCTCCTGCCACCGCAATTGATCAACGCCAAACCGGGAGATTACCGAAACGGCGTCCTGCTGCATGAACTGACGCTCGAATTGTCCGGCATCAACGATGAGGAATTCCTGGATTTCATGGCCAGCCTTGCCGCCAACTGGCAAGCTCCGTACCTTGTCCAGGGCTGCCAAATTTCACGCGAGTCAGAATCTGGGCTGCAAATCAAATGCATCCTGCAGCTTTATTCATTGCCGGAAAAAGCAGGGGAAAACACATGACAAAACGCCCATTTCGCATGTTCTGCCTGATGCTCATTCCCGCATCCGCCAGCGCGATCGGCACACTGTTTTATTCTCCGGGCGAACGCAAAACGCATGAGGAAACGGCGCAGGTCTATACGATAAACGGCATCGTTTTTCGTGGCGCGGAAAAAAGCGTGGTCTGGATCAATGGCAGTCCCGTCTTGCAGGGCGACCCGATGTTTCCGAAGCTCGGCGTCTTTCGCGATCATGTTGTGCTCGACGGGATGACCATCAAAGCAGGTGAATCCAAGGATATCCCAGCCGGCCCAGACCAATCGGGGAGTCGGCAATGAATATCCGCAAAAAACAACAAGGCCTGGCGCTGCTGATACTCGTTGCGATGCTCGCAGGCGCTGTCGCAACGTTCGGCGTCAAGGCGCTAAACCACAGCAACGACCAGACTGCGCGCGACAAAATCACCCAGGCTGCGCTGGCTTACGCAAAAGATGCGCTGATCGGATATGCGATCACTTATGGCGACACGCATCAAGCCCAGGTGCATGGCTATCTGCCCTGTCCGGACCAGGCAAACGGAAATCCTGAAGGGAGCGCCGAACCCGCCTGCGGCAGCCAGGATGTCAGTCAGCTCGGCAGACTTCCATGGCGCACGCTGGATATTGGCGTCTTGCGCGGGGCAGATAGCGAATGCCTCTGGTATGCAGTCTCGGGAAATTACAAGAACAATCCCAAGACAGGCCTCATGAACTGGGACACCAACGGACAGTTCAGGATTTATGACTCGGATGGCACGCTGCTCACGCCTGCCGACAATCAGGCGGTAGCGGTCATATTTTCACCCGGTATGGCATCAAGCGGACAGAATCGTTCAGGCTCTGCTGCAACGGTATGCGGCGGCAATTACACGGCAAGCAATTATCTCGATACCGCCGGCGGATTCAACAATGCGCTTGTTTCAGGCATTGCCAGTGCAATCAGTCAGTTCCGCATGGGAGACCATACCCTGACCGGAGACAGGATGGTTTTCATTACAAGACAGGATATCTGGAATGCGCTGAAAAAACGCAGCAACTTTTTTTCAACTCTGGATGAGATGACCCGAAAGACGGCTGAATGCATCGCAAACTTCGGCAGCAAAAATTCGATCGACGGTGTCACCGATAAGGCAAACATGAGCCTGCCTTGGCCTGCGCCACTCTCAATGAGCGACTATTCAGACAACGCAAACTATGACGATCAGGTCAATCTGTTTTCGGGTCGCGTTCCCTACAAGGTAAACAATTCGCGCACGGTGTCCGGCAACATGATCGCAAGCGATATTCTGCTCACCGGCGGCACATGCAGCGCAGGCATCTGCATCAACAACTGCCCCAACCCGACTGACTGGGCCAATCTTTACTATCCGTGGTGGAACAACTGGAAGGACCATCTTTTTTATGGTGTCGCAGAGGAATATCGGCCCGCAAACCATCCCACCCCTCCCTGCGGGAATTGCCTTTCCGTCAACAATGCAGGTCAGTATGCCGCAGTGGTGATCTTCGCAAATCGGAAACTGTCAGGCCAAATCCGCGCGAGCAGCGCAACCGATCCTGCGCGAGCAATCGCGTCGAATTATCTGGAAGGAGACAATGCGTCCAACATCGCAAATCTTACAGCATCCGGCATCGAGAATTACCAGATGAGCACCGAAAGCAGCGCATTCAACGACATATTGTATTGCATCAGGCAGGATCTGACGGTGGTCAGAGGCAATCCTGCATCGACGCCTGCATGCCCATGAGGATTCGATTTGACAGCGGATTTACCCTGGTAGAAATGGCAATAGTGCTAGCCATACTGGCACTGTTCATCGGCACCGGACTGTCATTGCTTTCTGCGGAACTCGAACAGCGTCATGTCGAAGACACAAATGAAAGGCTGCGCGATGCGCGCGAGATGCTGCTGGGTTATGCGCTTGCACATTACGCTATCAACGATGCACGCCCCTATCTGCCCTGTCCGGATGCCAGGCCGGGAACTTCCGTGTCTTCTGGCAATGTCGCCAACGATGGCCAGGAAGACCGCAACGCGGCGACAGGAGCGTGCGACATTCAGGAAGGCAATCTGCCTTGGGTCACGCTGGGGATCACCCCACAGTCGGACGCATGGGCCAACCGTTTGCGCTACCGGGTAAGCGCAAGCTTTTCCAACCGCCATACGGGCATGCAGCTCACATACTCTGGCGACATCAACGTGCTGGATGCCGCCTCAGGCGGGAACAGTATCGCGTTGAATGTCCCAGCGATTATCTTATCGCACGGCAAAAATGGCATGGGCGCGATCAATTCGGCAGGGCTTGCCAATCCCATGCCAACAGGCGCAAGCGAGACGGCCAATACCGACATCACGGTCAATTTCGTCAGCCGCGTGACGACATCGGCAGGCGTTGCAGGCGGATACTTCGACGATAAGGTCATATGGCTGTCGCAATATGTACTGTTCAATCGTCTAGTCCAGTCAGGCAGGTTGCCATGAGCAGGCACTGCACACCACGAAACATGCAAACATTGCTCGTAGTCGAGGACGACGCAGACTTCAACCGCCATCTCTCGCAGTTCATGATGACCGAAGGCTATTGTGTTTATTCGGCGCACGACAGGCAAGAAGCGCTTGCCATCAACCCGCAGCCCATGCTGGCGCTGCTGGACATGGGGCTGCCTCCCGCAAAAAACCACATCAGCGAAGGCCTGTTTCTGATTGACGCCTTGCTTGCCACTGAGCCGCGCAGCAAGATCATCGTCATCACAGGACATGACGAAAATCAAGCAGCATTCGAGGCAGTGCGACACGGCGCATTTGATTTTTTGAAAAAGCCAGCTTCTATCAGCGAAATCAAATCCGCGATCAAACGTGCCGCACTTTTTCTGCGCCACGAGACATCCCTGACGGCATTCGGGGAAACCCGGTTGCATCTCACCGTCAAGCTTTCCGACGGGCCGCAGGAATGTGCAGACACGGTGGAAGAACAGATCGTTCGCCACACGCTGTCCGACACAAACGGCAATGTTTCTGAAGCCGCACGACGTCTGGGTCTGGTGCGTGAAAACCTTTATTACTATCTTAAAAAATACGGCATACAGCCAAACAGAGCTAAGTAGCATAATGTAAAAGCTTTTTACTTCACGATATGCCTCGCTGCCCATACAGTCCTGACAGTCATCAAACAACAGGGAGAACGACATGCGGAATTGCCACAAGAATCCTGCTTCCGGTTTCACGCTGGTAGAACTCGCCATCGTGCTGGTCATCATCGGCCTGCTGTTAGCCGCGGTATTCAAAGGCCAGGAAATGATACAAAACGCGAAAGCCAAGAATCTCGTCAATGACTTGAAGGGCGTATCCGCCGCCTATTATTCCTACCAGGACCGCTACAAGGCCATTCCGGGAGACGACAGCGCCGCCACTAGCCATCTCGGGCAGACTGCCTACAATGGCAACGGGGATGGCATCATCAGCGGGGCCTATGCCGACAACAACGCGACCATCAGCACGGAGAGCCAGGCGTTCTGGCAACACACACGCATGGCAGGATTCATGTCAGGCGCAGTTACCAGCACCGCAGCACCTGCCGGCACCAACGCGATGGGCGGCCTGCTTGGCGTGCAGGATGGAAGTGCGACTGCAATATACGGAATGACGGGTCCGGTGGTGTGCGCTGGCAGCATACCGTGGAAAATCGCCCAGGCGGTCGATCTCATGATAGACGATGGCAACAGCGACACAGGCAATGTCAGAGCAGGCGCTGCAAGCACCACGCCCAACGAAGCGACTGCCGCCGCTGCATCGCTGGTCTATGGCACAGGTGCTGCAGCGCCCGCTTCGCCTGATGAACTGCATACGCTGTGCATGAAGATCTGACTGTGAAATCCGCCTATTCTTCATGCAACTCGGGCTTCACGCTGGTCGAGATCGCGATCGTACTGGTGATCATCGGCTTGCTTTTGGGTGGCGTATTCAAGGGACAGGAGATGATCACCCAGGGCAGGATAAAATCCGCAATCAACGATTTTTCCGGCATCACGGCCGCCTATTACGCCTATCTTGACCGCTACAAGGCTCTGCCCGGCGATGACAGCCAGGCGAATACGCGCTGGCCTGCATCCCTGCTGCCTGCGGGCAGCAGCGGCAACAGCGACGGCACCATCTCTGGCGCATACAATGCGACAGGTAATGCCTCCGCCGAATCGCAGTATTTCTGGATGCATTTGAGGGCCGCAGGGCTCGTGACAGGATCTGC
>JAJXWG010000173.1 GCA_021781695.1 Pseudomonadota bacterium | reverse complement strand
AAAAGTTCAAAAACGGACTGGTCGTGCGGAATCTGTCTATGCGGAATTAACCAACATCAAAATACAGGAAAACGAAGTGGGCAATTACAAGAATATCTCCGTTGCTGAGCTGGTGAAACTGATGCAGCAGGAAAGCATAAAGCTGATCGATGTGCGCACCGATGCGGAAATCGCACGGGGAAAAATTCCGCAGGGCGAACCTCTGCCGCTGCATCTTCTGCCCTTGAGGATGCATGAGCTAGACAAATCCGCGAAGACGGTCTTTTACTGCCAGGTGGGCGGGCGCTCTGCGCAGGCTGCTGCTTTTGCCGCAGCCAATGGATTTTCAGACGCATACAATCTGCAGGGAGGCATCACTGCATGGGCGCATGCGGACCTGCCGATTGCATGACGGTTTTTGATCAGTGAACGACATGCATCCTAACATTCAGGCAAGAGCATCAGCACTCGAGCTCATCGACTTCATCGATGCCAGCCCCAGCCCATGGCATGCCGTGGCAAGCGCAGAAGTGCGCCTCCTGGCGCAGGGTTACACCCGGCTTGAGGAGGGTGACAGGTGGAAGCTTTCAGCTGGAGGGCGTTATTATGTGGTGCGCGGCGGTGCATCCATGATTGCATTCGTGCTGGGCAGTCTGCCGTTGGCAGAAGCAGGTTTTCGCATCGTCGGCGCGCATACCGATTCTCCGGGGCTGAGACTGAAGCCTCAGGCGGCCCTGGCAGGCGATGGCCTTGCCCGCCTTGGCGTTGAAGTTTATGGCGGGCCGATACTGGCCACGTTCTCAGACCGGGACTTGAGTCTGGCAGGCCGTGCCGTGCTGCGTTCGGGTAAAAGTCAGGAGACGCGGCTTTTGCGTTTTGAGCGGCCGCTGCTCAGACTTCCCAATCTCGCGATACACATGAACCGGGATGTGAATGAACAGGGGCTGAAATTCAACAAGCAGACAGAACTTCCGATGATCCTGGGGATTCTGGACGAAAAAGACGATGCCGATGCTTGCTTGAAGAAGCTGCTGGCCGACGCAGCCCAGGTTGAAGTCGCCGACCTCTTGAGTTTCGAACTTGCCGTTTATGACGTGCAGAAAGGTTGCCTGTGGGGAGCGGGTGAAGAATTCATCGCGGACAGCCAGCTGGACAATCTGGCCTCCATGCATGCTGCGCTCACTGCGTTGATCGCGGTAAAGCAGCCTGCCGCCACCTGTGTTGCAGCCTTCTTCGATCACGAGGAGGTTGGCAGCGAAAGTGCGACAGGCGCGGGCGGCAGCTTCATTTCCGACATGCTGTCGCGCATCGGCTTTCATGCCGAGCTCGATGAAGAGGACAGGAAGCGTGCGTTGGCGCAGAGTTTTTTTATCAGCGCAGACATGGCGCATGCCTATAACCCGAATTTCCCGGCTGCCTATGAACCCAGTCACAAGGTGATGGTGAACGGAGGGCCGGTCATCAAGACCAACGTGAACCAGCGATACACCACCAATGCCGAGACCGCGGCGCGCTTCATGGGGTTCTGCGGGATCGCGGGTGTGCCGTGCCAGCAGTACGCGCATCGAGGCGACCTGAGTTGCGGCAGCACGATAGGCCCCATGGTGGCCGCACAACTCGGCATATCAAGCGTGGACGTCGGCTCTCCCATGTGGGCGATGCATAGCGCGCGCGAAAGCGCAGGCGTGCAAGATCATGCAAGCATGATTTCTGCCCTGACTGCGGCTTTCGGCAGTTGAAGCCTGAGGCGCATCATGATTGAAGAACGCATGGTAAACATCGAGACAAAAATTGCCTTTCAGGAAGACCTGATAGAGGAGCTGAACAAGGTTGTCTATCAGCAGCAACAGAAGCTAGACCAGCTGGAGGCTGCCTGCGCATCGCTTGCAAGACACATGCAGTCTCTGGCCGACTCTCTGCATGAAAGCAAGCCTGCGAGCGAGCGGCCGCCCCACTATTAGCGTGCGCCCCTCTCGCCTTTGCGGACAGTTTCAATTCAATCTGGCGCGCTGCGACTGCAGCTGACCGAGAGTTGCAGAAAAATCGCTCATGCGTTTCTTCTCCTGTTCGACCACCGCAGCAGGCGCTCTTGAAACAAAGCTTTCGTTGCCAAGCTTGGCTTCCGTTTTTGCGATCTCGTTTGTCAGCCGCGCGATTTCCTTGTCCAGTCTTTCGCGCTCGGCTGTTACATCGATCTCCACTTTCAGCATCAGTCTGTAACTGCCCACGATCGCTATTGCCGCCTCGTCGGCGGGCAGATCATCCACGATCTCCACTTCGGAAAGTTTTGCAAGAGCGCTGATGTAAGGAGAGAGGGCTTTGAGCATTGCTGCGTCTCCCGTTGCAACGAGCGGCACGCGAACTGCAGGCGAAAGATTCATCTCGCTGCGCAGCCTGCGGCAGGCGTTGATCATTTCCTGCAACACTGAAATTTGTTCGATAGCTTCCTTGTCTATTTTCGATGCATCGGCTTTAGGATAGGACTCAAGCATGATGCTTACGCCTTTTTTGCCTGCGAGAGGTGCTACCGACTGCCAGAGCTCCTCGGTGATGAAAGGGATGATGGGGTGTGCCAGGCGCAGCATGGTTTCCAGTACGCGCACCAGCGTTCTGCGTGTCGCACGCTGTTCGGCTTCGGTTGCCTGGAGTTGCACTTTCGCCAGCTCCACGTACCAGTCGCAATAGCTGTTCCACACGAGCTCGTACACGGTGCGCGCGGCCATGTCAAAGCGGTAATCGGCAAAGTGTGTTGCCATCTCGGCTTCTGCATTTTGCAGTTCGCTGATCATCCATTTGTCGGCAGTGGAATATTCCAGCGGCAAGCTTTCATCGAGGCCGACATCCTTGCCTTCGCAGTTCATCAGCACGAAGCGCGTGGCGTTCCACAGCTTGTTGCAGAAATTTCTATATCCTTCGCAGCGCTGCATGTCGAACTTGATGTCGCGTCCGGGGGAGGCAAGAGACGCAAAGGTGAAGCGCAGCGCATCAGTGCCGAAGGCGGGGATGCCAGCGGGGAATTCCTTCCTGGTTCGTTTCTCGATCTGTTCCGCCTGCTTGGGATTCATCAAGCCGGTGGTGCGCTTCTTGACCAGATCATCGAGCGCGATGCCGTCGATCAGGTCGATCGGGTCGAGCACGTTGCCCTTGGATTTCGACATCTTCTGGCCTTCCGCATCGCGGATCAGCCCGTGCACATACACGTCCCTGAATGGAATTTTTCCGGTGATGTGACGGGTCATCATCACCATCCGTGCGACCCAGAAGAAGATGATGTCGAAACCCGTGACCAGAACCGATGAGGGCAGGTATTGCTTCACGAATTCGTTCTGCTCATCGAGCGGCTTGTCCATCTCCCAGTCGAGGGTCGAGAAAGGCCACAGCGCGGAGGAGAACCAGGTGTCGAGCACGTCAGAGTCGCGGTCGAGCTGTCCTGCGTAGCCTGCCTTGTCGGCAAGTGCCCTTGCCTCGGCCTCGCTGTGAGCGACAAAGATTTCGCCGTTCACGCCATACCATGCAGGGATCTGATGCCCCCACCAGAGCTGTCGCGAGATGCACCAGTCCTGGATGTTGTTGAGCCACTGGTTGTAGGTGTTCACCCAGTTTTCCGGATGGAATTTTATTTCGCCGTTTGCTACGCATGCCAAAGCCTGCTCGGTGATGCTCTTTCCCTCGTCACCCTTCTTGCTCATCGCGACGAACCACTGGTCGGTGAGCATGGGTTCGATGACGACGCCGGTACGGTCTCCCCTGGGCACTTTCAGCTTGTGCTTCTCGGCCTTTTCGAACAGGCCATATTTTTTCAGATCCTCCACGATTTGTTTGCGCGCTTCGAAGCGTTCCATGCCGCGATATTTTTCGGGCGCCTGATCGTTGATCTTTCCATCCAGCGTGAGGACGGAGATCATCGGCAGGTTGTGGCGCTGGCCCACCGCGTAGTCGTTGAAGTCGTGAGCTGGGGTGACCTTGACCACGCCTGTGCCGAATTCTCGGTCCACATATTCGTCACCGATGATGGGGATGGTGCGCGCGCAAAGCGGCAGTGCGACTTCCGTGCCGATCAGGTGCTTGTAACGCTCGTCTTCAGGGTGCACCATTACCGCGACGTCGCCCAGC
>JAJXWG010000172.1 GCA_021781695.1 Pseudomonadota bacterium | reverse complement strand
GGGCGCGACACGAGAGGGTTGATACGCCAGCATCAGTTCGACAAGGTTGAGCTGGTGCAGATGGTGCATCCCGATGAATCCTACTCTGCGCTGGAACAGTTGCTGTGTCACGCCGAGACGATATTGCAGAAGCTGGGCCTGCATTATCGCGTGGTGAAGCTCTGTACGGGCGACATGGGTTTTTCTGCTGCGACGACTTACGACATCGAAGTGTGGTTGCCCGCGCAAAACACCTATCGCGAAATTTCCTCGTGCAGCAATTTCGAGGCGTTCCAGGCGCGCCGCATGCAGGCGCGTTTCAGGAATGCTTCCGGCAAGCCGGAACTCCTGCACACGTTGAACGGCTCTGCTCTTGCCGTCGGCCGTTCGCTGGTTGCCGTGCTGGAAAACAATCAGCAGTCCGATGGCAGCATAGTCATTCCGGAGGTGCTGAGATCATATATGGGAGGCATGCAGTTTCTAAGAGCAAGCTGATTGTTTCTGCGAAGACAAAAAACTATCTGGGTCCGCAGCTAAAACAATCAGCAGTCCGATGGCAGCATAGTCATTCCGGAGGTGCTGAGATCATATATGGGAGGCATGGCCATGCTCAAGGCGGGTTGACTCCCGCTTTTCAATGCGACAAGGAATACGAGGCGAGATCGTCTCGGGATGGGTTGCGGGGTTTGATGCGCAGCGCAAAGGCGGGTTTTTCCCGCGTGCTGACCAGCTGATAATCGTGCGGCGCAGCATTGTCGGGCTGTACGGTCAGTCTTGACAGCATGTCGTAATATGCGCGGATGTTCTCGACGAAAATGACGGCCTCTCCGCCGCGGGCATAGCCGTGTTTGAGGTTCTGGAAATACTGCGGATTGCTGAGGTTTGGCAGCCATCTTTTGACGTCCACCCAGGCATCTGCATCGCCTCCCTGATGCTGGGTCAGTACTCGCGCGTCCTCGATGTGGCCCTGCCCCTGATTGTAGGCCGACAGCGCAAGCCAGGTGAGTTCGGGCTCCTTGATGTGTGGCGGCAATTCTTTTTTGATCAGCTCCAGATACTTCGCGCCAGCCATGATGCTCTCCTTCGCATCGAGACGGTTTTCAACACCCATGCGGTCTGCTGTCGTCTCGGTCAGCATCATCATGCCGCGCACGTTGGTATAGGAGGTGGCCAGCGGGTCCCAGTGCGATTCCTGATATGCAATCGCGGCGATGAGACGCCAGTCCTCGTTGACCGCCTTGCCGGCTTCTTCGAACAAGGGGCGAAACTTCGGCAGGGTCTTGTTGGTTTGTGCGATGAATTCCGCTGCATCCAGAGGCGCCAGCCTGTCGTTGTGACCGTAGTAGCGATCCAGCAGTTTGTTCAATTCGTCATTGTTCTCGATCTCTGCAAAGAACTGTTCTGAGGCGGAAATCAGATCGTTGTCCGCATTGGCCGGGAAAGCCCAGGCAATCGGCGCTGGCTTGCCGACATCGAAGGCGACGGCCAGATTCGGATAAAAATTGTTCATCTGTTCTATCTGCTCGTGATTGGCGAGCGTGTAGTCCAGACTGCCCTGTGCGACTTCTTTCAGAAGATCCTCGACCGTCTGCTTTGTGCGCGACTCCCAGGCGAGCTGAGGGATCTGCTGGCGGAGCGCGATCAGCGTCTTCTCGTGATTGGACCCCGCCACCACGGCGATGCGATGGCCCAGCAGATCGGTAAGTTTGTGCGGCGTCGGCTGATCCTGGTTGAATGCAACCTGTTCATGCACGGTCTGATAGGCCGGCCCGTAAAGCAGGTTGCCGGTTTTCTGGTCCAGCCTGAATCCGGAGGCCGAGAAATGCGCCTCGTGGTTGTTCAGCATTGTTTCAATCTTGTCTGCCGGGGCCAGCACGATCTTGAGCGGAACATGAAGATAATCGGCAAACTGCTGCGCCAGCTGTTTCGAAAATTCCTCGTCGGAGAGCGTTGTGTCCTGTGCGACAAGCGCCACCAGTTCCTCGTTGTGCCATGAGGGCAGCAGGAAACGGGGCTTGTTAAGATGGGTATAGCCGAACAGCAATAGCGACAGAAAAATGCCGATTTGCAGGAGCCTGATCAATAGGATATGTCTGCGCATGGCAATATTCTGCACGAAAATGCAGCTTGCTGGTAGAATAAGCAGTTCGGAGAGGTGGCAGAGTGGTCGAATGTACCTGACTCGAAATCAGGCGTACGGTAACCCCGTACCGTGGGTTCGAATCCCACCCTCTCCGCCATCAAACTGTCTTGGCCAGCAGTTTTTTCATCATCTGTGCGGACTGATTGACATAGCTGCCGCCGAACATGTTCGCATGGTTCAGGATGTGGTAGAGATTGTAAAGATCGCGGCGCGCTGCATATCCCGGATCAAGCGGGGAGTGCTTGCGATATGCGTTATAAAAATCCGCAGAAAATCCGCCGAAAAGCTCGGCCATCGCAATGTCGCACTCGCGGTCGCCATAATAAACTGCCGGGTCAAAGATCACCGGCGTGCCGTCCGGCAGATACGCGTGATTGCCGCCCCACAGATCGCCGTGCAGCAGCGACGGAACAGGTGAGTAATTTGCAAAGAAACGGGGCAGGATTTTCAGCAACTTTTCTCCGATATCCTGAAGGCCAAGGTTGTTCAGCCTTGCAAGCTGCAACTGGAAGCCGAGGCGCCTCTCGCGCAGAAATGTTATCCAGTCATCCATCCATGCATTCGGTTGCATCGTTGCGCCGATGTGGTTGTCATGTTCGAAGCCGAACCGTGTCGACGTGCATCGATGCATTAAGGCTAACTGTTCGCCTAGTTTTCTTGCATCGCCGTGCGATTGGAGCTCCAGGTATTCCAGCACCAGATAACTGTGGAGATCGGTCGTGCCGTGGGCGATGACGGTAGGCACTCGCAGCGTCCGGGTTTCAGCGATGGCGGCAAGTCCTGTCACTTCCGATTGCAGGACTGGATATTTCCGGATTTCGTTGAGCTTCAGGAAAAACCGCCTGCCATCCTTTCCTTCGATGCGCAGGGTCTGGTTGATGTAGCCGCCGCTGGTCGGCGCATGGCTTGCAAATTCGAAGGGTCGGGACGTTGCCGACGCAATGGAAGCGGCGATAGCGGGCCAGTCGCTCACCGGAAACTCAGAGCAGTTCTATCCTGAAGCCGAAGTGCTGTTTGAACTGTTCCCTGATCTCATCGCGCGTGGGCGCATGGTTCTGCCCGCCGCGGCTTGATATCTTGATCGAGCCCATCAGCGATGCGAGGCGTCCTGTGGTCTCCCAGGGCCATTCGCGCTGTATGCCGTAAAGCAGGCCTGCACGGTATGCATCGCCGCAACCGGTCGGGTCGATGACGGACGCAGGCCTGGGCGTAGGAATCGCAATTTCCTTTCCTTCCGCGTAAATCATCGATCCGTCCGCCCCCAGTGTCACGATCAGCGCTTTCACAGAGCTTGCGATATCCTTGAGCGATTTTCCGGTCTTTTCCTGCAAGAGCTTTGCCTCGTAATCGTTCACCGTCACATAGGTGGCCTGGTCGACGAAGCGCAAGAGATCATCGCCGGAAAACATCGGCATACCCTGTCCAGGATCGAATACGAAGGGTATGCCTGCCTCGGCGAATTGTTCCGCATGCTCTATCATGCCGGTGCGCCCGTCGGGAGAGACGATGCCGAGTGTGACTTCATTCGCGTCAGTCACCCTGTTCTGCTCTGAATAACCCATCGCGCCCGGATGGAAAGCGGTGATCTGGTTGTCGTCCAGGTCCGTCGTGATGAAGGCCTGTCCCGTAAAAGTATCGGGCACATTGCGGATGTGAGTCTGGGGGATGGAAAGTTTTTCGAGGCGTTTCGCATAGGGTGCGAAGTCGTCGCCCACGGTTGCCATGATAAGCGGGTTTCCGCCCAGGAGGTTCATGTTGTACGCGATGTTGCCGGCGCAACCGCCGTATTCGCGGCGCATTTCTGGCACCAGGAAAGCAACGTTCAGGATGTGGATCTGTTCCGGCAATATGTGTTTTTTGAACTGGTCCTTGAACACCATGATGGTGTCGTAGGCCATCGAACCGCAGATGAGAGTTTTCATATCATTGACCTCAGTAGTTAGTCGCTAGTCTTAGTTGGTTTGTGTTCTTGCAGCACAGC
>JAJXWG010000171.1 GCA_021781695.1 Pseudomonadota bacterium | reverse complement strand
GGATTGGCAATGGAGGGGCTGATCAATGTGCCGCCTATGACAGAACCCAATACGATGGCGAGCACGGTAAGCCCTTCCATCCAGCTGTTTGCCAGAACCAGTTTTTCAGGTGGCAGATACTCGGTCAGGATGCCGTATTTTGCCGGCGAGTAAGCCGCAGCGCCCAGTCCAACCAGTCCATAAGCCAACAGCGGGTCGACGCCCGCAAGCATGGCAACACAACCTGTGATCTTTATGTTGTTGCTGATGAACATCACGCGGCCCTTGGGCAGCGAGTCGGCGAATGCGCCGACGAAGGGTGCCAGCACGATATAGGAAAAGATGAATGCTTCCTGCAGGACAGGCGTATGCCAAGAGGGGGCATGCAACTCCTTCAGAAGGGCGATGGCGGCAAACAGCAGCGCATTGTCTGCAAGCGCGGAGAGAAATTGCGCTGCAAGAATAGTGTAAAAGCCGAGCTTCATTCATGACAGGTGTGATTTATTCAGGGTGTTTTATATCATGAAAGCATGGCCCCTGCTATCATTACATCATCTTAATTCAGCGATCAGTCGCAATTCATGCCGCGTCCCATAATAGCCCATATCGACCAGAATGCGCTGGAACACAATCTGCAAATAGCGCGCCGTGCAACGTCAGCGCGCATCATGGCAGTCATCAAGGCAAACGGTTACGGGCATGGATTGCTGCGCTCAGCCCAGGCGCTTTCCGCCGCGGAGGGTTTTGCGTTGCTGGACATCAGGGATGCGATCAGCTTGCGTGAGGCGGGTTATCGCCAGACCATCCTGTTGCTCGAGGGGTTTTTTGATGCTGCGGACCTGAAATATATTGCCGAATATGATCTTGCTTGCGTGATACACAGCCAATGGCAGATTGAGCTGCTGGATGCATATCCTAAACGCGCAGCGCTTGATGTATGGCTCAAGGTCAACAGCGGCATGCATCGCCTGGGATTTCCGCCTTTGCAGGTGTGGATGGCGATGGAGGCATTGCGAAGCCACAGGGCCGTTCGCGAAATCACGCTGATGACGCATTTTGCCAATGCCGATGACGAGCACGGCGTATCTTTTCAACTGGATGCTTATAACCGGATTGCGGCGCAGTATCGACTGCCCCGGTCGTTGGCCAATTCTGCAGCGCTGCTGCGCTACCCGGCATCGCATGGAGACTGGGTGCGTCCCGGCATCATGCTGTATGGTGCGTCGCCTTTTGCCGATGTGTCTGCAGAACAATTGGGATTGAAGCCCGTAATGACCTTGAAAAGCCGCGTCATTGCCATCCAGCAGCTTGATGCGGGCGATGAGGTGGGCTACGGCGGGAAATACCGCGCAGACAGGACGATGCGCATTGGAGTCGTCGCGTGCGGCTATGCCGACGGTTATCCGCGCCATGCGAAGAATGGCACGCCAGTACTGGTGGATGGAAAAAAAACGCAGTTGCTCGGGCGCGTCTCCATGGATATGCTGTGCGTCGATTTGAGCGCTCTGCATGAGGCAGGGATAGGGTCGACAGTAACATTGTGGGGGGAGGGTATGCCGATTGAAGAAGTTGCCAGGGCGGCGGAAACCATCAGTTATGAATTGATGTGCGCGTTGACGTTGCGCGTATCCGTATCGGAGGGTGAGCCATGAGCAGCAAGCTGCAACCGGTCAGGCCTGAAGACATTCCTCTGGGCATACCGCTGGCCTGGCATGTATATGACAAGTCCGGCAACCTGTTGATGCGTGAGGGGGCTTTGGTTGAAACCCAGCGGCAAATCGATGGCCTTTGTGCAAAGGGGTTATTCCGCGAAAAAAGCAACGTCAGTCGTGTGCGGCTGGAGCCTGTGGCGAGACCTGAGCCTTCAGGTAGATCCAGGCCTGCGGAAAAATCCATGCCGGTTGCTCAGGTCGAGGAGCTACTCGACCTCAAGATAGGCATAGGCGATACGGTGCAATTGCAGGATATTTCCTCGGACAAGCAGCGCTACTTCGTGAGGATGATCGGATTCTTGAACAAGCGCAGCGTGCTGGTATCGCACCCAAGGCAGGATGAGAAGCTGAGCTATATCAAGGAAGGCGCAGGATTTATGGTGCGCGGATTTGCAGGCACCAAGACCTATGAGTTCAACAGCAATGTCATCAATGTTTGTTTGACACCTTATCCTTACCTGCATCTTGCGTTTCCTGCGCAGGTCAGGTCGATCAACATGCGCGGCGCAGTGCGCATCAAGTTGCGGCTGGTGTGTTCGATCGAGTCACAGGAAACCGGTGCCAAGGCTTCAGCCATCATCGAGGACATGAGTATTTCAGGGGCGCGTATCCAGGCCGGCAAGCCATTCGGCAATGTGGGCGAAGCGGTGTCGATGAGCCTGCGCCTGCAGGTGGCGGAAGAGAGTCAGGTGTTTTTGATCTCTGCGATGATACGCAATGTGCATCAGGAGCTCGATACCCAGACAGGGGTCGAGATATACATGCACGGCATGGAATTCATCCAGACGCAGAGCATGGACCTGACCGTGCTGCAGAATTACATCTACAAGTCCATGCTGGAAAGCTAAACATGTTGGGCGTGATCGGCGGCAGCGGTGTCTACCATATCGAAGGGCTGGAAAATCCCCGTTGGGTCAAGGTTGATTCGACCTTCGGCGAGCCATCCGACGAGGTGCTGCTTGCAGAGTTTGCAGGGCAAGCCATTGCGTTCTTGCCGCGCCACGGGCGGGGACATCGCATATCACCTACAGACATCAACTACCGCGCCAACATCGATGCGTTAAAACGTCTGGGCGTGACCGACATCGTCTCGGTCAGTGCGGTTGGGTCATTGCGCGAGGATCTGCCGCCAGGCACATTTGTGATCGTCGATCAGTTCATAGACCGTACCTTCGCACGAGAGAAAAGTTTTTTCGGCACGGGCCTGGTCGCCCATGTGTCGATGGCGCATCCGGTATGCTACAGGCTGGGCGAGCATCTTTACGCTGCGGCAGTGCGTATCGGTATCCCCGCAGTGAAGGGAGGCACTTATCTCGTGATGGAAGGGATGCAGTTTTCCACGCTCGCCGAATCCGAGCTTTACAGAAGCTGGCGGTGCGACGTGATCGGCATGACCAACATGCCCGAAGCCAAGTTAGCCCGTGAAGCAGAGATGTGTTATGCCTCGGTTGCAATGGTGACGGATTACGACTGCTGGCATCCGGATCACGACAACGTCACGGTGGATGCAATCGTTAAGGTGCTTTTGGCCAATGCCGATCGGGCGCGCGCGCTGGTGAAGGGAGTGGCTGCGCATCGCGATGCGAATGCTTTTGCGTGTTCATGCCGCAGTGCCTTGCAACATGCGATCCTCACGGCACCCGAGGCGCGCGACCCTGCGATGATAAAGAAATTGTCCGCTGTAGCTGGACGAGTGCTGAACGGCTAACTCAATCCTCAATCCTGAATTTACCATGCCCATCAAATCACGCATACGTACCGTCCCGCATTATCCGCATCAGGGCATCATGTTCCGCGACATCACCACCTTGCTCAAGGACCCGGTGGGCCTGAGCACCACGATCCACGAAATCGTAGCGCGCTACAAGGGTCTGAAGATTGACAAGGTGGCAGGCATCGAGTCGCGCGGCTTCATCGTCGGCACGCCGGTCGCTTACGAGCTGGGTGTCGGCTTCGTGCCTATCAGAAAGCGCGGCAAGCTGCCTGCCGAAACGGTGGGGTGCGATTACCAGCTCGAATACGGAACAGACCGCATCGAGATGCATGTGGACGCGATACAGAAGGGCGAGCGTGTGCTGCTTGTGGACGATCTGATCGCCACAGGCGGCACGGCCGAGGCTGCGGTGAAGCTGATCGAGGGCATGGGCGGCATGGTTGTCGAATGCTGCTTCGTGATCGATCTTCCGGACATAGGCGGGCGAGCAAGGCTGGAGAAGCGCGGGCATAAAGTTTTCGCACTTTGTGAATTTGAGGGGGGCTGATGAAAGTTAACGGCACACCTTATCGTACAATATGGGAAACTTCCGACGGTGCTGTCGAGATCATCGATCAGACCAGGTTGCCGCACGAGTTCGTGACATTTCGCCTCGAAAACATGCGCGATGCCGAGCGTTCGATCCGCGAGATGAAGGTGCGCG
>JAJXWG010000170.1 GCA_021781695.1 Pseudomonadota bacterium | reverse complement strand
GTCGCCTTCATGCCCTGCCGCATCGCAATCCTCGAAGATGCGCAGGGGAAGCGCTGGGTCATCTCGATGATGATAGATCTCAAGATGTTGAAGGACATGCCGGAAGACACGCGCAAGAGCGCAGAAGGCGTGATGGCGTCGATGAAGGACATGATGGTGGCGGCAAGCAAGGGTGATCTCTGAGGACGGATACGCCTGGTTTGGAAAATTCAACCATCATCGAGGTCGCTGCTGCGGTAGTTATGTGCGAGTGTAACGACAGAGCCGTTGGGTATCAGGCGAATTAACGGTTTTTGCTTTTTATCCCCCTGCGCACCGCCGAAGATGGACGGAAACAAGCGGTGGGGTTGGGCGAGCACTGTTTGAGTTCCGCAGTGGAATGCGGGGCATTCCACCAGGGCGAGTTGCGCAGCTCCGCTTGTTTGCGATCATCGAGGGAACGCCTCAGGCGCGGTAAACTGGGGTCGCCTTCTTTTTGGTTACTTCTTCTTGGCGATGCAAGAAAAAGTAACCAGTTGCCGGTCTGCCACCGGCGAAGTTGCTTTTGATCTGGTTTTACTAGGTGTGTCATTGAATAATTCGATAGCAACAACCAACGTGGTTGAAGTGGCGGCAGCCGTGTTAGAGAAACCTGACGGGACTTTCCTGCTGGCGCAGCGCCCCACAGGCAAGATGTGGGCGGGTTACTGGGAATTTCCGGGCGGCAAGCTTGAGCCTTTCGAGACGGCGCGCGATGCGCTATGCCGCGAGCTGAAGGAAGAACTGGGCATAACGGTCGAGATTGCCTATCCTTGGATCACCCGTGTTTTTACCTACCCGCATGCGAAAGTCAGACTGAATTTCTTCAGGGTCACGCAGTGGCGTGGTGAATTGCATCCTCATGAGGGGCAGCAATTTTCCTGGCAACATTCATCTGAGGTCACCGTTCATCCGTTGCTGCCTGCCAATGCGCCCATCCTGCGCGCGCTGCAATTGCCGGTGCTTTACGCGATCAGCAATGCCGCGGAATTGGGCGAGGTAGAATTCTTGATCAGGCTGCAGGCCAGGCTGAGTCAGGGGTTGAAACTGGTGCAGCTGCGGGAGAAGAGCATGCCGCGGGAAGCGTTGGGTATGCTTGCGCGTCGCGTCGTTGCTATGGCGCACGCCTATAGCGCAAAGGTGCTGATCAATGATGATGTGGCGCTGGCGCATGAAGTCGGTGCAGACGGCGTGCAGTTGACTTCAAGCCAGCTTGCCGAATGCACTGAGCGGCCTGATATAGGCTGGTGTGCTGCATCCTGCCATTCCAAAGAGGAACTGCGCCGCGCAGAAAAACTGGGCTGCGATTTTGCGCTGCTGAGCCCGGTGCTGCCGACACAAACCCATCCGGGTGCTGCAAGCCTGGGGTGGGATCGCTTTGCAACCATGGTGGCGGGTCTGTCTATCCCGGTGTACGCGTTGGGCGGCCTGAACCAGGCCGGCATGGAAAAAGCATGGCAGCATGGTGCGCACGGGGTTTCACTGCTGCGGGATGCCTGGTAGGCTGTTCTGTTCTTCGTCGGGAAGCGTAACGCGAAATTCTTCATCCGCCCATTTTCCGAGATCCATCATCCTGCAACGCTCGCAGCAGAAGGGACGGAAGGGGTTGCTGATTTCATAGCGTGATTCCCCGCCGCAGTGAGGGCATGTGACGATGAGCGTACGGGATGGGGTCACGATGTGAGGGTGCAGAAAATCAGTTCAAAAGGCACGTCATGTTCATGCAGGGATGACTTGGCTTCGAAAGTGGCGGCGACGAAACGGATGTTGATCGCATATTTGTTTGCGCCAAGCTCGGGTATGCAGGGGATATTCTGGTCCAGGCTGACGCGCAAGAGTTGCGCGGCGCGTCCTCCCTGCATCTGTTGGAATGTGCCCTGATGCGCGACGAAATTCATTTTTCTTCCGTTCTCGCGCAGCAGATTCAGCAGAATATTGATCGCAACGCGGATGGGCAGAAGCGGTGAAAGCCATTCCTTCAGGTTGCCGCGGCGCACTTGGGCCAGCTGCTGCTGCCAGTAATGATAGGAAGGCAGGTCGAACTGACAGGTGCCGCCTGGCATGCTGGCGCGCTGCTTGATGCTCATCAGCCATTCGTTTTCGCGCATCACCGCGCCAACCTTGCCCGGCATTGCAAGAAGGTTGGCCGATGATTGCTCGATCTCGTTCAGTATGTTGTCCAGCGCCTGTTCGGAGATCGCCGGATTGTTGTGCAAGCTGGCCAGCGCGCGTTTCTGTTTTTCCAGCTCCTGTAACAGTTCGGATTTGAGATCCGGCCTGCACGCGACCTCATGAAGCTCGAACAGCGTCATGAGCGCCACATGATGTTCCATGCTGAGATCGCAATCCAGAAAATAATTCAAGCGCGTGAATAAATCCTCGAGGCGCAGCCAAGTGCGTACTTTTTCATTTAGAGGAAATTCGTAGCTGATCACGTTTGTCTGATATGCGATTGATAGAAGCGCCAAGTGCGGAAGATATATTGAATGTCAGTCTGCCGTCAAATGGTTGTTGATGAGATTCAGGTAATGCTGGTGGAGTGTTGCTACCCGCTGCTTTAAATCGTCGCGGGTGCCGTCATTCTGAATGATGTCGTCGGTGCGTTTTTTGCGCTCTGTCTGGGAAAGCTGCAGCGCGATGATGGCGCGGATTTCGGCTTCAGTAAGCGCGCTGCGCTGCATCACGCGCGCAATCTGGTTTTGTTCTCTACAGTCGACGAGCAGCACGCGGTCGACAAGTTGCAGGAAATCCGGGGCCTCAAGCAACAACGGCGCAACCAGGATGAGATAAGGCGCATCAGCGTGCATAAGCGTTTTGCTGATGTCGAGTATCATGGGATGCAGGATGCGCTCCAGCCTTGCTTTCGCCAAGGCATCGGCTGTGATCAGCCTGCGCATCCGTGCCCTGTCCAGCGCGCCCTTGTGATCGATGAAAGCTGCGCCGAATGCAGAGCGTATGGCCGGGATAGCTTGTCCATTTTCCTGGGTCAACTGGTGAGAAATCGCATCCGTATCGATGATGAATGCACCCAGTTCCCTGAAGAATTCCGCAACAGTGCTCTTGCCGCTTCCTATGCCACCTGTCAGTCCGATGCACAGTTTTCCGGGGGCCGTCATGAGCGCCAATTCATTGCGCGAACAGTTGCAGATAACTCTGTGTCAGTGTATGCCCCCAGAACAGCGCGATCAGGCCGCCTCCCGCGAGATAGGGACCGAACGGGATGGGGATGTCGCGGCCTTGCCTGA
The DNA here is from genome assembly GCA_021781695.1 of Pseudomonadota bacterium. Lineage (GTDB taxonomy): Bacteria > Pseudomonadota > Gammaproteobacteria > Burkholderiales > Gallionellaceae > Gallionella. The sequence goes on along the minus strand of JAJXWG010000170.1, from coordinate 943 downwards.
CTGCGATGATCAGCGTGATGCCGACCACGGCTCCGACCAGAGAGGACAGCACGATGATCAAGGGCAGCATTTGCCAACCCAGCCACGCGCCGAGCGCTGCCAAGAGCTTGAAGTCTCCATACCCCATGCCTTCCTTGCCGGTGGCAAGCTTGAACAGCCAGTACACGATCCATAGCGAGAGATAGCCGAATACCGCGCCGAGCAGCGCATCATGCAGCGTGGTGTATGTTCCGGACAGGTTGAAGATCATGCCAGCCCAGATCAGAGGCAGCGTGATGTTGTCGGGCAGCAACTGGGTATCGAAATCGATGGCAGTCAATGCAAGCAGTGCCCAGACAAGCAGGATGGCACCTGCACTGGACATGCCGAAACCGAAATGCGATGCGGCAAACCCGCAAAGAATTCCGCTGACGGCCTCAATGACAGGATAACGCGGAGAAATGGCAGTGCCGCAGCCGCGGCATTTTCCGCGCAACACCAGGTAACTCAAGACCGGGATGTTCTCCAGTGCGCTTATGGGGTGATGGCAATGCGGGCAGGCGGAGCGCGGAACCAGAAGATTGTATCGTTCCTGTTCAGGGGGTGCTTCACCGCGCAACTCGGCGCATTGCTGCTGCCAGCCAAGTTCCAGCATTTTTGGCAGGCGGTGTATCACCACGTTCAAAAAACTGCCGACCAGCAACCCCAGGATGGTGCAAAGGCCGATAAAGGCCGCAGGCGTTGTTTGCAAAAGATCCAGAAGGCTCATTCTGTCTTCTGGTTATCCAACGACCGAGCCCATCTTGAAAATAGGCAGGTACATCGCGATCACCATGCCGCCTATCAATGTGCCAAGCACCACCATGATGATGGGCTCCATCAGGCTGGAAAGTCCTGCGACCGCATCATCCACTTCTTCCTCGTAAAAGTCGGCAACCTTGGAAAGCATCGCATCCAGGGAGCC
>JAJXWG010000007.1 GCA_021781695.1 Pseudomonadota bacterium | reverse complement strand
CCTGGCTGTCGAACAGACTGGATAATGCTGTGCTGCTGGAAAAAACGCAGGACATGGCCCGACTGCTGGATACGGCAGGACGTTCGGCGAATAACCTGGTGCACAGCCTGCGCCCGGGCTCGCTGGATTGTTTTGGCATCGTTGCGACGATAGAAATCGAAGCGCGGGAATTTACCAAACGCACAGGAATCCCCTGCAAAATCATCAAATCAGATGACCAGATAGCGCTCTCTGACGAGCAGTCCATCACGCTGTTCCGGGTTTTCCAGGAAACGTTGAACAACATCATGAAGCATGCGTCGGCGCAGCATGTGCAGGTTGAGATACTGAGCTCGGCTCATCGTCACGTCGAACTGACCGTGTCGGATGACGGGTGCGGATTTGATGAGGAAGCGCGCAACAAGCCCCGCTCATTCGGATTGCGCGGCATACAGGAGCGCATCCGCCAGTTGGGCGGCAAGGTTGTCATTGCCAGCAAGCCAGGCAAGGGCACAAAAATTGCGGTATCGCTGCCGCTTTAAGCCGGCGCCATGCGGACATAGGCCTGTTCCTTCGCGGAATGCGAGAACCCCCATCCTTGCAGTATCGACCATACTTCGCGCCCGTATTTTTCCGGACAGGCAGGACGTATCCACTGCTGGCCTGTCTGGGTATCGCCATACGCACACTGGTACTTCCGGCAAAACGCGGCGATGGATTTGACGCTCGCTCCAAGCTCCCTGGCGAATTTCCCCTCCCAGGTCAGATGCCTGCCATCCAGATGGCGTATCGGCATTGAAAGGCGCGGCATATCCGTGCCCTGCATGATTTCCCGGGCGCCGATCGCGCCGATATCTATCCAGCCCTTGCCGAAATAGAAAGAAGGCATGCCATGGCTTGCGTCGTAAAAGTAAGCTGCGCTGTCTTCGCGATTGAATTCCACGACATGGTGCTTCTCGAACTGCATGATGCAGGTATGAACATCCTGCTTTTCTTCGGGAAATTTGGCGATCAGCCCCCTGGCATGCCGGCGGAATCTGAACAGTGCCAGATCTTCGCTTGCATAGGCCTTTTGTCCGAGCGCAAAATACATGCCCGTCAAATCATCGCTGTAAAGTTCCCAGAAATTCAACCTGCGCTGCCGAGACTTGTCGTCGTCGGACAGCATGCCAAAAAATTCTTGAAGCAGCCGGAGCTTGAGCCAGTTAGCAAGCATTTCGCGTGCCGGTTCCGAACAGAGCCATTGCTGCACTGCAAGCCATGGATTCCCCCATAGCCCGATTGCAAATTCGCCAAGCGCATCGTCTACCTCCTGTTCCAGACCATGGCGATCAAGGATGATCTTCAATCCCTCTGCCGCGTAAAGGGGATAGGCGTCCAGCAGCAGCAACAGGCCGGGCAGCCGGTTCCTGAACGAGAGGTCATCCATCTGTATGGCGGCCATCAGGTGTGACATGAAAAGCCTCCGCACAAGCCAGGAATCGCTGCCAAGTTCAAGCCGCTCTGCGATCTCTTTGTATGCCTGCCAATCTTCCTGCAACAATGAGCCTGCAGGATCATCACCCAGAAGGCCGGGATATCTGTTCAGCACGACGAGCCAGTCCGGGGAAAATTCCGTGGTCGGAAAAAATTTCAGGTGGTCTGCGAGGAATGCCTTCAGCGTTTCGCTGCCGGCCGCATCGGGATCATGGGATAAATAGCTGCCCAGCAGCGCCCGGTATAGCTTGCGAAAGAGGCGTCGCCTGTCATGGCAGCGCAGGACCATGTCGAGCAGCCTTGCAAAAGCCTTGCGGTTTTTTATCAGTGCATCATCGCCGCCCTGCGTGCAGCCATAACAAACCAGCAACAGTTCGCGCGAACTGGAAAGATACTTTTGCTGCCGGAAATTCCTGAGCGCGCGCTCTATGGTGGGCTGCGGAAATCTTTCAAGACCCGATGAAGCGCGCAGCCATGCCTGCAGCCTGATCAGCTCGCCTTGCATTGCAAGGGAATCGCCAGGACGAAACCTGGACAACGTCACCTTGTTGACGGCAAGCAGGGTGTGCTGCAATCTGTCTATCGCATCCATGGTCTAAATGCGGCAAGTGCCGAATTCTCCGCGGGGGATGTCGCTCATCGCGGGGCGCGGTTCATCCAGGCCAAAAAATTCCAGGCGCAGCTCGATGCGCCTGCTTTCCTCCAGCGATTTTTTGGCGGAATTGTAGGAATATCCTCCCACCAGAAAATAATCGCGAACCATTTCCTTTTCCTCATTGGTCAGCATGTGCTCATCCCCGGAAGGAGGCGAGAGCAGCGCGCACAGAACGCGCTCGCTGCGCTGCAGGCTCAGATTCAGGTTCAGCAGATAGTCGCCGCGCTGATCCGCATAGCCCTCGACGACGATGCGTTTCAGCCATTTTCCTCCTGGCGTACTTCTGACGGTTGCAAGCATGTCGGAGACGAACTCGTTCAGGTAGAGTATCTGATCCCGGTTCAGCATCGAACTGTTCGTGTCGAAATGGGCGCGCTCGCCGAAATCAACCATCATCCTGCTCTTGTCCACCACGATACCGGGTTGTTTTTTGGCAGCCTTCTCGAGGCTGATCAGAAGCTGGTCTATCTTCTGCGTGCGTTCCTGCTGGCGCTGAATGCGGCTCTTGTCGGCTTCCGAGGCTTCCTCGGTGACAGACAGCAATGCCACATTCATGACCAGAAGAAACATCACCATCAGCGCCGTCATCAGATCGGCGAATGAAATCCAGAAGGGTTTCTCGCCTTCTTCCTGGCTGCGCCTTCCCGATATCAGAAATTTATTCAGCATGCGGCAGAGGCAAACTGGTTGCAGCATCGAGCGTGCTTTCCAGCTCGTGTATCCCTTCGCGCAACAGCTTCACGGAATCAGACAGCGCCTGATGGAATTCGCGGTTCGCCTCGCCCACCGCGCGCGACATCCCCTCGCTGAACGACTGATGCGCAGTGCCGATGACATCGGATATTCTTGACAGGTAATTGTCCACATCCTGCTGGGCGGAAACCAGTTTGACTGTTGCGGCCTCTATCCTGTCGAATGCTTCGCCGGACATGGAGGCGTCGCGCTTCACCTGTTCTGCAAGCAGCTGCAAAGCGCTTATCTGTCCTGCCAGCGCCGCGCGCTCCGCCTTGTAGTCGCCAAACATTTCACCCAGGCTCATGGATGCGGCAGCAACTGCGCCTGCGGCCTCTGTGAACTTGCCCGATGCTGCGGCCGAATTTTCCAGCAGCGCGCCCACATGCTCTCCTGCCTGTGCAATTCCGCGGCTCGCAAGATTAAGCCTGTCAGCTCCGGTGTTGAACGCCAGGATGACTTCGCCCGCAGTGGCGCGCATCTCCTTGGAGGCAAGAGAAATCTGCCCCACCGCTGCATTGATGCCCTCGATCAGCGCGGCGACCTGATCATGGTCCTGCAGTCCAAAATCGGACTGGCGGCGAGCCTCGCCGGCTTTGCGCATTTGCTCGAATAGCCCGGTCAGCTTTTCATGCATCAGAACCTCGCGGGATGCCGCGTCATCGTTTGACTTTGCCATCTGCTCGGCCACGCTTTGCTGAGCGGTTGCCACAGATTCCATTCTGGTCACTGAGTCCTGCAGGGTTTCCAGGGTTTTCTGCTGAAGGCCGCCTTGAGATTTCATCTGTGCGCCGAAATCATCGAACAGCTTCTTCAGCTGCGATTCGGACTGCATGCTTTTCAGGGCATCCGCGATTTCTGCGAGCGGCTTTTTCAGGCCCGCTTCCATGCTTTGCGCGATGCGCTCAGCCATTGCAGCCGAATTGGCCGCGGCTGATGCAGTCTGCTTTTCGAGCAATTCGGTGAGCATCCGTTTCAATTCGCCTTTGAAAAGGTCGGCCATCTGCACGGTTGTGGACTCGGATGCCTTTACCAGCCTGGCCAGATATTCTTCTCCGGCGCCTCCCTCGAAAAGGCCATCAAGCAGTTGCGCCAGTTTTTCCACCTGCGCATTCAGGCGAGATACCGCCAGCTTTTCGATGAACGTGACGATCATCGCCAGCGTGATCGCGGAAGTTGAAATCAAAAACGCCTCGGACACGCCGTGCAGCAGACGCGTTAAGCTATCCCTGACAACGACAGAATTGTTCGACACCACGAAGGATTTCATGCCGATCAAAAGGCCATAGAAGGTGCCGATGATGCCGACGCCGGTAAACAGGCCGGGCAGGTGCTTGAAAAAATCCGTGCGCAAAGGGATGTCGACCAGGATGTCGGGCCTGAACACCACGCCGGCCGGAAGGGTGGAGCGCAGGCGCATTAACTGTTCATCTGTCTGTTTGTGCAGCGAGTCCGCATATTCCAGCCAGAGATGCTCAAGCACGCCGCGGTTCTTGAATATCTGGTCCATGTTTTCGGTCGGCTTGCCGTTCAACAGCTGCAGCCTTTTGATAACGGCTGACAATTGCCGCGACACGATGAAGGAGGGGAGCAGAAAGAAGAATATGAAGGACAGCAGCAATGCCGCAAGGATGGCGGCGAACGCGTATATGTGCTGAGGCAGGGCAGTCAGTATCATCATGTCGGTTATGTCGTAACCCCTGTAGGACGAAGCGGGTGGAATTATGACTCAAGTTTTACGATCAAAGTTGGCAATTTTGGCCATGGCTACTCACAAACGGGCATGCCCTCTATAATGCCCGGCGAGAACACATCCGGAATTCAAGCGTGGACGACGCAGCATCAGACAAAAAGGCAGTTCTGTTTGCCGACGTGAGCGGCAGCACCAGGCTATATGAAGTGCTCGGAGATCAGCGCGCGTTCGCCGTGATCAATGACAGGCTGGACATTCTGCGGCAGTTGGCAGCAGCGCATAGCGGGCATGTCGTCAAGAACATAGGCGACGAAATCATGTGCATCTTTCCGGATGCGATGACGGCAGCCCAGGCTGCCTGCGAAATGCAGACTGCGATCGGCTCCTGCCCGCCTGTTGACGGCATGCTCGTTGGCATACGCATAGGCTTTCATTCCGGATACGTGCTGCAAAACGACGGCGACCTGTTCGGCGACACGGTCAACATGGCCGCGCGCATGGCGGAGATCGCCCATGCAGGGCAGATCATCACCACAGCCACGACTGTCGCGATGCTGCCTTCCATTCTGCGCACCAGCACGCGTCCGCTTAGCAGGCTGCCGGTCAAGGGAAAAAAGGAAGGCGTCGAGATATGCGAAGTGCTCTGGCAGGTTGGCGAGGAAATGACCGTGATGGCCGGCCGCACGCATTCCCCAGAAGCCGCTGAATTGAGCCTGTTGCTTTTGCACAAAGGAGAACGGTTTGTCGTGAACTCGTCAAATCCTGTCATCACGATGGGACGGGATGAGCAGGCGGACATCGTGATCGAAAACCGCCATGCATCGAGGATGCATGCCAGGATAGAGCGCAGGCGTGACAAATATGCCCTGATCGATTTGAGTTCCAACGGAAGTTATGTGGCCGTCAAGGATGAAGCCGAAGTCAGGCTGCGCCGCGAAGAAATGCTGTTGCGCGAGCGCGGCACGATCAGCATGGGCCACCCGTTCGAAAAATATCCCGCCGACAGCATCGAATTCATTATCACAAGCTGAGTCAGTGCTGCCGGGTGGCCCCCTTGAAAAGCCGGTAGGCCTTCCACATTCCCCATGCCCCTTTGAGCACAACCTTCGCGCCGCGCCTTCTCGCCAGCATGATGCCTGCAACGCCTGCGGCCAGCAGCGCATGGCGACCCAGGAATCGCAGGGCGACCCATGCGCGATCGGCAACTTGCAGCGGAGTTTCCAGGGCGGAGACCAGCCCGGCCACCTGCTCGCGCTGCCCGGATATTCTTGCCAGCAACATCCGGCGATGTTCCAGCACAGCCTGCATGCGCCTATTCACCGCGGCCTTCCAGCTGTTGGCGGTCGCTGGCAAGTTCGCCAAGGCTCACTGAAAACAGCCTCGACTTCTTCCCTGCCATGCTGCGCAGCCGCTGCGCCAGAAACACGCCTGCCGCTAGGAAGGCCATGCCCAGGCCTCCCAGCGCTGCAAGACGATGCTGGTCCCAGAACAGCACGACCACGAAAAAACTCAGCAGCACGATGCTCATGCCAAAACAGAAAAGCGCAGAAAAAAAGAAAAGCAGCATCTGTTCCAGATGCAGGCGCTCCTCGTGCAGTTCGTTGGCCAGGAGTTCCAGCCGGGTTGATGCGATGGATATCAGCGTGGACAGCAATCGCTTGACGGAAGCCAGCAACCCCGTCTCTTCCATGGCCTAGCGTCCCCGCGATATCAGCATGCCCACGACCAGGCCCACGCCCGCAGCGATGCCGACTGCACGCCAGGGGTTCTCATGCACATACTCGTCCGTCGCACGCGCAGCCTGTTTTGTCTTCTCCAGCATGGCTTCCTGCGCTTCGCTCAGACGCGCACGCGCGGTGCTCAAACTCTCCTGTATGCGCTCGCGCGCAGCGCTTACCTTGTCGCCTGCCTGGCCTGCCGTTGCTTTAAGCAATTCCTCTGCATCGGAAACCACCAGTTGCAGATCCTGCATCAGCTTTTCCTTGCTGACATCGTTTTGTGCACGCGTTGAATTGGCATTCATGATGTTCTCCTTGTGGTTAAGTTGAAAAACCGCGACTTCCGACATGAACCTTTTAATCCAACGGCGTCATCCCGTCAACCTCAATTCTAGCAGGACAGATGGCAATGCACGACGTGGGTCGGCGAAACGCCGGCAGGCAGCGGATAACGCTCGCGGCAGATTGCAATGGCATCCTTGCAGCGCGGCGCAAAATGGCAGCCTTGCGGCGGATTCGCGGGGGAGGGAAGGTCACCCGAAAGGCGGATATATTCGCGCTGATTTCCGTCTGTGCGCGGCACGGCAGAGAGCAGTGCGCGCGTATAGGGGTGCGCCGGATTTTGCAGCACCTCTTCAGTTGTGCCGCGCTCGACGATGCGCCCAAGATACATCACGCACACTTCGTGCGCCAGATATTCCACGACCGACAGGTTGTGCGTGATGAACAGATAGGAAAGATGCAATTCCTGTTGCAGTTCCTTTAAGAGATTCAGAATCTGCGCCTGCACCGACACATCCAGCGCGCTGGTCGGTTCGTCGCAGATCAAAAGCCTGGGTGAGACAGCCAGCGCGCGCGCGATCGCGATACGCTGCCTTTGCCCGCCGGAGAATTCGTGCGGATAGCGCCACTTCGCAGATGAGGCCAGACCCACCTTGTAAAGCAGCCCATCGATCATCTTTTGACGCATCGCGCTGCTGTCGCCGATATTCAGTGCGCTCATGCCCTCTTCGAGTATTTCCGCCACGCGCATCCTGGGGTTGAGCGACGCATAAGGGTCCTGGAACACCATCTGCATCGAGGCGCGCTGGGCGGCTTTTACCCCGACCATTTCGCGCCCGTCGAATTTGATGCCGCCTGCGGTAGGCAGAATCAGCTGCAGCAATGCCTTGCCCAGCGTGGTCTTGCCGCATCCCGACTCGCCTACCAGCGCGAGCGTTTTCCCTTGCGCTATCTCGAGCGAGACGCCGTCCACCGCCTTTACATGGCCCGCGACCCGCTGCAGGATGCCCTTTCTGATCGGGAAGTGGACCTTGAGGTCGGAGACCTCAAGCAGTTGGTGGCTGGTAGCTGGTAGCTGGTAATTAACCTCGGCGTGGTTGCTCACAATCGTCCGTTTTTCTTCTTGCCCCGCAGGCGATAAGCTACCGGCTACCGGCTTCGCATATAAATGGCATCTCACTCCCGGCCCTTCGGCAACAGTTGTCCATGCCGGCGTTTCATCATGGCAAAGCGCCCAGGCCTGATCGCAGCGCGATGCGAAACGGCAGCCCTGTGCAATGCTGCCAAGAGGCGGCACGCTGCCAGCAATCGCAGAGAGCTTTTCCTTGCCGGCACCGGGCAAAGCGGCGAACAGCTTTTGCGTGTAAGGATGCAGCGGCTTTGCGAAAAGATCCTTGCGGCTTGCCATCTCGACGATCTGTCCCGCATACATCACCGCGACGCGGTGCGCATTCTCCGCGACCACGCCGAGATCATGCGTGATCAGAAGCATGGCCATGCCGCTTTTTTCCTGCGTGTCGCGCAGGAGTTGCAGCACCTGCGCCTGTATCGTCACGTCCAGCGCCGTGGTCGGTTCATCGGCAACCAGCAGGGAAGGGCTGCCGGCCAGCGCCATTGCGATCATCACGCGCTGCTTCATCCCGCCTGACAGCTGAAAAGGATATTCATTCAGGCGCCGCGCCGCATCCGGTATGCCCACTTGGTCCAGCAATTCGATAATATTTTCTTGTGTATCTTTCCCGGGCTGGTGCAGCTTCAGCACCTCGATGATCTGGTTGCCCACAGTCATCACCGGATTGAGGCTTAGGCCCGGTTCCTGGAAGATCATCGCCATCCTGCCGCCGCGCACCTCCCGCATCTCGCGTTCGGGCAACTCGAACAGATGCATTTTTCCAAGCGTCACCGAACCAGAATGATTTGCAACTCCATCAGGCAGAAGCCGCATCAGGGAGAGCGCGGTCATCGACTTGCCGCAGCCGGATTCGCCAAGCAGGGCGAAGGTCTCGCCTGTTGCGATATCGAACGAGATGCCATCGACAATGGCAACGCCGGAACTCAGTCCGGTCACAAGGTTCTCGACCTTGAGCAGGTTCATGCACACGCTCCTGCAGGGGAGGGCAAAGATTTTTCGGCGATCAGCAACATGAACAGTCCTTTCAGCGCGTGATTGTACTGGGAAAGGCAGAATTGCCAAACCATGCGGAAATAACAAAGATCAATCCACCCCGGCGGATAGCCTATGCAATCCGGCATATTGCCAAGAAAGACAATCGGGCATAGCGTTCACGCCGGAGGGAATGATGACCAGTTTCATTTTATGCATAAGGGAAAGGGTTGCCGGCGTGGACAGATTTGGCGGCCGCATGGGTTCCATCTCCTATCTCAAGGTTCCCGACAGCGACAAGGAGCCGCAGCCCTCTCACAAGATAAGCGGCAGCGTCTCGCAGTGGCTCAAGGAGATCGTCAGTCACGCGAACCCGCCCGCCGAAAAGAAATGGCTGGATGTTGTTTTCTTTGTGCACGGTTACAACACCGATGCGAAGGAAGCGCTGGTTCGCCAGCGCCTGGTCGAGGCGGAACTTCTGAAGCGCAATTTCCCCTGCATGGTCATCGGATTTGACTGGCCCACTGCGGGCAATGCCGCGATGTACTCCTACGACCGCTTTGAAGCGCAAAGCGCGGCAAGCTATCTTGTCAAGGGCGGCATCATCCCGTTTGCCAGATTCACGCTCAAGGATTGCCCGGTCAATGTGCACCTGATGGCCCACTCGATGGGTGCTTTCGTGGTGCGCGAAGCGTTTCGCTCTGTAGACAAGGGGCGAGACGCCAATCTCGCCAATGACTGGCGCATCGGCCAGCTGGTGCTGTTTGCCGCGGACATCTCCTCAAACTGCTTCTCGCTTGGTAACCCGGACATGCTGCCCGTGTTCAGGCACTGCGGGCGCCTGACCAATTATTATAGCGGCCACGATGAAGCGCTTGCCGCCTCCAATGTGAAGAATATCGACTTCAGTTCGCGCGTCGGACGTGTGGGCATGCCAATTAGGACACCTGCCAACGACAAGGCCCTGGATGTGAACTGCGGGCCGCGCTACGCGGCTATCCCTGAGAGAAAATTCAGAACCATCGACGGCATGGTCTCGCATTCCTGGTACCTGGAAGACGAGCTCTGGTACGACGATCTTGCATACACCCTGATGGGACAGCTCGACCGCAATGTGATCCCCACCCGCACTTTCGTCGGCGAAAATGATTTCGTGCTGAACAGCTGATTGCTGTGCGGATGCTTGCCACGAAATTGAATATATTGTCTAATCCTGTTCGGTGCGCAAACTGTCGTGACTCGGCGGCATCGCAGGTGTGTTTCAATCTTGTTCGCAAAACAGCTGTGCTGAAAATATTCTGATGATCGATATGAAACAAGTTTGTATTTTGCACACCTATTCAGGCGCCAGCCCCGCTAAAAGATCATGTCTTGGCGCCTGCATTGGGTTGGGTCGCACGAAGATTTTTCCGGCGAAGTTGAGTTTGCAATGGATGAGATCGAGCGCCTGACGAAGCTTGATCGAAGCGCGGAGCTCTGAGTATGCAGTGGATAGAGTGGTTAGGATATCTTGGCGCGCTGCTCACGCTTGCTACGTTTTCAATGACGACAATGCTGCACCTGCGAATGGCGGGTATCGCAGCAAACTTTGCATTCATATCCTATGGAGTTCTGGGCCATGTGTACCCGGTGATGCTGCTTCACATCGCTCTCCTGCCCCTGAACCTGTGGCGCCTGAATCAATTGCTTCAACTCACCCGCCTGATCGAGAGCGCATCCACAGCCAGCCCTTCACTCGACTGGCTTAAACCTTTCTTTCGGCGCAAATCAGCAAAGGCAGGCGACGTACTTTTCCGGCTTGGGGATCCGGCGGTTGAACTCCTGTTTGTGCTGAGCGGCCAATTCCGCGCTATCGAAGCGGACGTTGTGTTGCTGCAAGGCGACGTGATCGGCGAACTTGGTCTGATTACCAAGGGGAAAATGCGAACGCAGACGGTTGTGTGCGAGAAAGACGGATTGCTGCTCTTGCTCACTTACGATGAAGTTCGGCAGATGTACTTCCAAAATCCTAAGTTTGGGTTCTTCCTGCTGGAACTTGTAGCGGAGCGTTTGATCAGGGACAGGGACAGGATGGCAGAAGATTTAAGAAAGCAAACACAGTAAATAAAACGGCACCGCAAGGGTGAACTTCAATTGAAAACCAGGCTGAGCTGAAGGCGAGAATAGGCCTTGCAGGCCTTGGCCGGTAAGCGATTAAAAATACCCCCAGCCATGAAATTTTCTCCGGTTCGATTATGCTGAATACCCCCAATAATACCCCCTTTGGGTCTAAACACTATTTGAGACGTTATGGAACGACTGCCATTGAACGTTAAATTCAGTGAATACAAGGCTTTCAGAGCACCTTTCCTGGGAAAACCCAATAAAAAAGCCACCTGCGAGGGTGGCTGATTTATCGTAAATGGTGGGACGGCGACACCAGAACAGCCGCGCCGTTATTGGAGTAGAGAGTGATCGAACTCGCTATTAATCACAATATTAATCACACATCATTTTCTCACTATCTATTTTTTGATACACAAACGGTATCCTAATCCGCGTTTTTCCGTTGATTTTCCTACAACACTGATTGCTTTTTAACGTGTTGATTAACATAATTAAAGTGCTTGACAGGCGCGTTCTGACGTGCGAATATTCAATCACAAAGACGCCCGGCAGCCGACCGGGAGCCCCGGAAGCCGAGACGCACGGGGACTTGACCCGAGCGGGCATGGTTGAATCCACATCCGAATTTTTCTGGCCGTAGGAAGTGGTTGTGAAGGCATGGCCTTAACTCTCCTTCGAGTTTCTCGAAGGGTTTTAAGGAAGCTTTTGCAAATGGAAAATCTATCCCTACTCGGCTTGCCCGATATCAAGCAAATCACTAGTCTTTCCCGCACGACAATCTACAACCTCGTTAAGGATGGTAGGTTTCCTCGCCCACGGAAAATTCCCGGTAGTCGACGTGTAGCGTGGGTTTCAACTGAAATCCACGATTGGGTTAAACAGGTGGGCGAGGAAGGGGGGCAATATGAGTGATGCGGTCGTGGATAACCCCCCTCAAATGCCTTGGGTCGAACGCATTGCCCAAAATTGCGTATTCGCATCGACATTGCCACCCATTCGCATGAAGACCCTGCCACCTATTCGCATCACAAAGTAGCCACCCTTTCGCAAGGCAATCCTGCCATCCTTTCGCATTTCAAAGTTGCCGGGCAGCCGCATCTTCATGCTGCCACCCCAAACCCAACAATCAACGCAAGAAGTTGCTGACCTTGAGGTGCTAATGGCCTCGTCTACCTGCTGTTTATCTTTTCTTCGGTGCCCGCATTGACTTGCCAGTTAATTTAATGGCATATGAACTATGCACAACCCGATCCAGTATCGCATCGGCTATCGCTTTATTGTCAATCGCATCATGCCACCTTTCCATCGGCATTTGGCTGGTGATGATGGTTGACCGACTCCCAATACGACCACCGATCAGCTCAAGCAGATCACTTTGCGCACGCTTCGTAAACGGTTCAATGGCCCAGTCATCGATGATCAGCAAATCGAACTTCAATAACTGCTCCAGCCGTTTCCGGAAGTTTCCAGTTGCATGCGCACCCAACAGATCATCAAGCAACAAGGGAGTACGTACAAAGAAAGTGGTGAGTCCCTTCCGGCAGGCTTGATTAGCCAATGCGCAAGCCAGCCATGTCTTACCGGTACCGGTCGGGCCGGTCACCACCAGATTGGTTTGCTGCGCAATCCAATCCAGCGTTGTCAGCGACAGGAGCAACGATTTGTCCAGTCCGCGAGGTTCCCTATAATCAATTTCCTCAATTGACGCGCTTACTGGCAACTTGGCATTCTTTAGGAGCGTCTGAAGGCGCTTGTTCTCGCGAAATGTCGTCTCCTGGTCAACGAGAACCCGGATGCGATGTTCAAATGCCAGTTCATTGATGGTCGGATTGGCGAACTGGCGCTCCAGCTCTGCCGCCATGCCAAATAGTTTGAGACTATTCAATTTATCGAGGGTGTCCTGAGTCATCATGATTGTTCTTCGCTTTCGTCAGTTAGAATGTCGTTGTAATATTTAGCGCCACGGATATTTTCGTGCGCGGGTGTTTGCGGCAAGTTGCTGGCAGTGGCATCGTTTTGGTCAGGCGTATGAGCGAGCAGGCGATCCAGGTTTCCGTTCAATATATCCAGTAGGCCCTTTGATCGCGTCACTTTGTGCTTGATCGCGAACGCGCAAGCCTCCTCCAGCCTATTCTTCCCGAACAAATTCAATAATTTTTTCATAGCTTGGGTGGTGCGATACCCAAATAAATGGTTATTCAGTTTTTGTAGCTGTATGGATAGCAATGCCTCGGTGGCCGGGCCAGTTTCACGCGCCCATTCCAGAGATTCTGCGACAGACCATTCCGCAATAGCGTTATGCGCCTTTGTACGGTGTACCGCCAAGGTAGTGGTTTTGCCTGCCTCGTAACTTCGTTGATGGGTTGTTATGCTTTTATTTTTGCGAAACAGGTCCAGTGTCGTATACGTCAGGCGATATTCGAATTCTTCACCACGCAGCTGATTAGGCACGCTGTACCAATGCTTGTCGATCATGACGTGGTAGTCTATGCCAGCCCGCACTTTGCCCCACTCGGCAAATTCATACCGGGTAGACGGTAATGGTTGCAATGCGCTTTTTTCTGTGGCGATCCAATTCCCAAAACGGCTACCCGGTATTTTTTGAAACGGCTTGATATTAATCTGATCCAGCAATTCCCTGATCGCCTGATTCAATTCCACCAGAGAAAAGAACTTGCGTTTGCGCAGACGGAATATTATTCAGCGCTCCATAATCAGAACGCTTACTTCGGCTTTGGGTTTATCCTTAGGGCGATAGGCACGTGCTGCAAAGGGATGGGTGTGGTAGTAGCGACACAGGGCGGAATAGGATTCGTTGATAATCGGTGACAATCGATCCGCTTTTGTTACCGCCGATTTGAGATTGTCATGAACAACAACGCGTGGCACGCCGCCAAAGAATTCGAACATCCGGCAATGGGATTCGATCCAGTCCTTTGATTTCTGAGACCAGGTCGCCTCGCAAAACGTATAATTGGATCCGCCCAACACGCCGATAAATATCTGTACGCTACGCACTATCCCGGTTTGCGCATCGTGCACAGTCATGGTTGGACCTGCATAATCGACAAATGCCGCCTCGCCATCAACGTGCGTTTGCCGCAGGCTTATGCGCAATGACTTCTTGAACGCATTATATAACCGGCAGAACTGCGAATAGCTGATATGCTCATCGGGTGGCGTTACCTCGCACCATTCCTCAAAGAGCACAGCGAGCGTCGCTCCTTTTTTTCGCATCTCAATGTGAATAGCTGCAAAATCAATACCCTTGCAGGCTTGCCTTGCCGCTGAAACAGGGGTGGGATACAGCGCTTGTTCAAGTGCGTCATCATCGATCTCTTCGGAAAGTGGCCACGATAACGTAGAAAGTGCAAATCGTGCTTTGTAGTCGGAAACCGTTTTTCGGTTAATACCCGTGTATTTTGAGGCGGCTCGTTCCGATAGCCTTTTTTCAAAAAGGCATGTGAGCACATCGCGAATTTTCCGCATGTCGGTTCTCCTGTTCGTCATGTAAAAGTTCCCGGAAATTCAGAACGTAAAACGTCCTGCCAAAGAAGTTCACAACAAATTTCTGGGGTATGGGCTTGACAGCCCGCAGGCGAGCGTAGAGAATCCGACACAGGTCAGCTCGACTTGATGTATCGGCAGGGCTATGGGTCTAGACACCCATAGCCCTGTTTCTCTTTTAAGCACCCTGAATAATCCTTACAAGGTTATGGCCTCATGGTGCCCTCCCGGTCTTTTGATTCCAGCACGATGTAGCCATCTTTCAATTGGAGCAATACTGCGATTTCGTGAGATTTTCCGCGCAGACACCGAGAACGGCCGGATAGAACCTGCTGCACCAGATATGCGGGGTAGCCATGTGCCGCAGCCCATTGAGTAATGGTCTGTCCGGCGCGATGAAACTCATTGCGAATTTGCGCTACTGTTTTCATGGTCAATCAAGGAAAAAGTCGCTAGCCATGGCATGTTTGACAAGTTGAATCGCTTGACAGAAGATATTCATTAAAGTAAAAATCTAGATGTAATTAAATATCAAAATATATATTTTGTAAAGTTTATATGTTTTCACATATTTTGTGAAAGGGATTTTATGGATAACCATCCATTAGGAGATGGATTCGGCGTGCGTATGAAACAGGAGCGCAAACGGCTTGGCTTGACGCAAGAAAGACTTGCCGAACGCGTCGGTGTTCGACAGCAGACCGTGTTCCAGTATGAAAAAGGCAATACCTCGCCCACTTTGCAGTTTATCTATGCGTTGCAGAGCATCGGTTTTAACATGCAGTATCTGCTTTACGGTCGGGAACAGATTGTCTATCCGCGAGATTTTCCACCGGAAGTGATCCGGTATGTGGCGGATGCGGTATCACAGGTTGAGCAGAAATTTGGCGCTACGCTATCCAACGAAACCAGGCTAAAAATGATGCTGATTTTGCTGGGACAATATGTCGAACAGCCTGCCACTGTTCCGTTGACCGATGCACAGTCATTAGCGTTACTGCTAAGGAGTTGACATGTTCAGAGCAGACCCCGAATCCGAGCTGCATTTGTTGGAGCAACTCGAAAAGTCAACGAAATCAGGTGGACAATTTTCCATAGACAATATCGCCAGCTTTAATCGGAAATGGTATGCGCACTTGTCGGATAATATGGCTCCACGACCCTGGCTGATGAGTGCGACTGTCTTTTTTTATCAAAAACGTTTGCAATTCTATGAGAAGCGGCTAACGGTAAATCCACCTGTCTCGACAAACGACAGAATCGCTCAAACTGAACACATCGAAAGTCTGCGCTTTGCCATCCATTATGGTCGCCGAGGCAATGCAGAACAAAGAACATGGTGTTCACAGGCCATTAACGCTTATCGGATTGCGCAGCTGGATGCGCCCTTCCTGGTATGGAATCGTGTCATCAACCTCCGACGCCGGACGATTGTTTTTGGCCACTGGGATTGGATATTCGGGGTATGCATGACGTTGCCGGCATTAGAATTTTTCTTGCTGGCCTTGATCAGCGCGCTTGGCTCAAATGCATTGTCTATAGCGCAAGCTATGTTAACAATGGTTTTCCTGGCGATAAGCTGGGGAATATTTGATCTTTTTATATCCAGCAGTTTTAGGGTATTTCGGGTAGGATCGCGGTATTTTAAACCTGACAGCTGGCGTTACACCCCTCTTCAGCGCTGAAAGATTCGTTCTGGGTTGCGCATAAATTCGGCTGATCAAATGATGCTCAAGATGACGAATTTCATGGCCACTGTCAACGGGCATCAACTGCCCTCAGCGCATACCGCTACGCGCCGCCAGCTCCAGCAGTCGCAACTGCGCCGGCAGGCAGATGGTTTTCAGGTCGTAGTTATCGACAATGGTCTGCCTGGCATTGTGCCTGAGCCCATCATATGCATGCGGATCGGCCAGCGCTTCGATCACCTTATGGGCAATCTCGTCCGGTTTAAAAATATCCACCAGCAGCCCGTTTTCGCCATCACGGATCACTTCCTCAACCGGCTGCGTGCGCGAACCCACGATCAGGCATCCTGCCGACATCGCCTCCAGCATCGACCAGGACAACACAAAGGGATAGGTCAGATAAACATGCACGGTGGAGATTTGCAGTATCTTGAGGAATGACGAATATGCTACCTTGCCTAAAAAATGCACGCGGTCCAGATCAATGCCTGATCCCAGTTCCTCCAGCAACTGAGCACGAAAAGTCTTGCCGTCTGCAGGCTTGGGACCGTAACTCGTGTCGTCGCCCCCCACCACCAGTACCTGCACCTTGGGGCGCGCAGCCAGAATTGCCGGCAAGCTGCGCATGAAGCTCGGGAAGCCGCGATAGGGTTCCAGGTTGCGCGAAACATAAGTCAACACTTCGTCATTTGCAGTCAGCTCAAGGCCGGTATTCGGCACTGCATAGCGCGCGGTTCTGTCAGGCACGACCCGTTCAGTATCGATGCCTTCGTGCGTGACATGCAGCTTCGACTGATAGATGTCCGGATAACGCGACTTCTGCCACTGGGTCGGACATTGCCCATAGTCCGATACATCCAGACCCAGCAGATTGCCCAGATTCTTGGTGCGGATGCGCGGGCCGACATCGAAGATCAGCGGTGGACCCGGTTCAAAGCCGACATCCGCCCCATGAGTTCTGTAAAAGAATTCGAAGTAGCCGATCAGCGGCGTGTCTGGAAATACCTCCTTCAGATACCATATCTCGCCCCAGCCATTATGGCCCAGCATCACGTCGGGCACGAAGCCGGAGTTTTTTAAGTCCAGCGCCACGCGCGCGACATTCTGCGCATTCAACACGCCGGCTTCAGTCTCGCGCAAATAATGGTGCACGCCACGTGTCACTTCGCGTTGCGGTTTGTAGACCAGTTTCTTGATGCCGGGCAGATCCGCGTCAAGCCGCTGGGTGATAAACACCACCTGATTGCCGGGAGTGGCGCCCAGATGGCGTGCTAAATGCAGATACTGGCCTGGAAAGTTTTGGTGGACGAACAGAATTTTCATGAGGCGCGACTTTACACGACTCAGTGCGGATGGAGAAGCTGCATCGCTTCAGGTCTGTCTATAAGGGTGTTGAATTGCAACTTGCAGCATTCGTAGAAAACCCGAGGCAGGCTAAAACCGCATCCAATCGTTGTGGCGAGGTCCGGTAAAGCAAGGCTGGAGCAGTATTTTCCAAAATAAATTTGACGCGCTTATTGGGATCAATCAAAATAGTCAAGTTAAAAATTAGCCACAATTGACCAGCAAGCAGTGCCACAATAATCCGGGGGGATTTTTATGTGTTGCAATGTTCTAAGCGTATCGCCTTGTCGAATTAACCTGCACTTTCCAGATAAGCCACCCAGCGTTACCTGCGCATTTTTTTATAGCAGTCAACTAGCACGACAGTAATGCCGCGCCGTCTGTTGCGCGCGGTATTGCCGGGCAGGAATTCTCCAGCGCCCAGCTATACGTTTTCCGTGGAAGACGTGGTTTGGGCCATGGGCAGCTTCTGCGCATTAAACCGCAAGCCGTTTGATGGCGAACTGCTGATTCGGCAATTCCCGCCGCCCTATAACGCCGATTCTTTCATCCACGCCGCACGCGCCCTGGGTTTCAGGATCAAACGCCGTGATTGCGCAAGCACAACGGTTGCCACCCTGAAACTGCCGTGTCTCGCGGTGATGCAGGTCGCAGCCCCCGACGTGCCGCAAGCCGAGCTGTCCGTGCGCCCGGCGATCGTGGTGCAAGTCAATGACGAACAGATCATCCTGTTCGAAGCCGGCAGCAATACGCCCAAAACGATGACGCACGCCGAGTTCGATGCCGCTTTTGCCGGCACCGCGTTTCAGTTGGCGCTGGAAGCCAAAGCCATCAGCGATCCGGATGGCGCGCTTGCAGGTCAAACCCAATTCGGTTTCAGGTGGTTCATCCCCGAGCTGTTAAAACACAAACGCGTGTGGCGCGATGTGTTGATTGCATCCCTGGTCATCCAGTTGCTGGCGCTGGGCACGCCGCTGTTCACCCAGGTGATCATCGACAAGGTGGTGGTGCACCGCACGCAAAGCACGCTGATCGTGATCGGCATCGGGCTTGCGGTGTTCATGCTGTTTTCAGCACTCCTGACCTGGGTGCGCCAGTACCTGGTGCTGCATACCGGCAATCGGGTGGACGCGGTGCTGGGTGCTGCGGTATTCAGTCACCTGTTCAAACTGCCGCCGCGCTATTTCGAGCATCGACCCACCGGCGTCATCGCCGCCCGGTTGCATGGCGTGGAAACCATACGCGAATTTGTCGCCTCAACGGCCGTCACGTTGATCCTCGACCTGCCGTTCCTGCTGATCTTCCTGTCCATCATGCTCTACTACAGCGTGATGCTGACCGTGGTGGCGGTCTCGATGATCTCGGTGATCGTCGTCATCAGCCTGGTCGTCGCCCCCATCTTCAGAAGCCATCTCAACGAGCAGTTCCTGCTGGGCGCGCGCAACCAGGCGTTCACCACTGAATATGTCGCGGGTCTGGAGACCGTCAAGAGCCTGCAAATGGAACCGCAGCTCAACGCCCGCTACAGCGACTACCTAGCCGAATACCTGAAGTCCGGCTTTTCGGTGCGGCAGATCGGCAACACCTACAACGTTTTTTCCAACGGCATGGAACAGATGATGTCCTTGCTGATCCTGACGGTCGGCGCGTATATCGTGATGAACCCTTCGGCAAACTCAGGACAGGATTTCACTATCGGCATGCTGATCGCCTTCCAGATGTTCGCAGGACGCCTGTCGCAACCCATGCTGCGCATCGTAGGGCTCTGGCAGCAGTTCCAGCAGGCGAACCTGTCGGTGCAGCGCCTGGGCGACATCATGAACGCACCCGCCGAACCCTATTCGATTCTGCCCAGCCGCTTGCGCGAAGGGCGCGGGCAGATCGAGATTGCCGACCTGGCTTTTCGCTATGCCGACAACCTGCCTTTCCTGTACGAAAACTTCAACCTCAAGGTCACCCCCGGCAAGATCATCGCCATCATGGGTCCTTCCGGTTCCGGAAAAAGCACGCTCACCAAACTGTTGCAGGGGTTTTATGTGCCTACCAGCGGCACCTTCAAGATCGACGGCAACGATATCCGTTATCTTTCCGCCAACGAGTTAAGACACAACTTCGGCGTGGTGCCGCAGGAGACCGTTCTGTTTTCCGGGACGCTCTACGACAACCTGTTGATGGCCAACCCGCATGCCACCTTCGATCAGGTGGTGCATTTCTGCAAGATGGCGGAAATCCATGAAACCATCGAAGCGCTCCCACAGGGTTACCAGACCGAGATCGGCGAGCGCGGCGTGGGGCTCTCTGGCGGGCAGAAGCAGCGCCTGGCGATCGCACGCGCCTTGCTCAAGCAGCCGAGAATCCTGATCTTCGATGAAGCGACCAGCAGCCTGGATGCGCAAACCGCCGAGCATTTCGCTTCCACCATCAACCAGCTCAAAGGTCAGGTCACCATGCTGTTCATCACGCATGCGCTACCGAAGAACCTGCTGGTCGATGAAGTCGTGCGCATCGGGGTCGGGTCGCTTGAGGTGGTAAATGATGCGAATACAGAGCAGCGTGGATGAGATGAACAGAAGAATGACATTCAAAAGGAAAAACAATGATTGAGAAAAGGCCGTCTGTAGGAAATCAAAAAATTGATTTTGTAGGGTTTTCCTACAAGCTGGCAACTTACTTGCCGCTACCTTTTTGGATATTAATTTATAACTTCAACATGTTGCCAGTTCTTTTTTCTTCTTATAAGGAGAAGGATTTGGTATTCCCAATATTTTTTTTTACTGGTTTGATACTTATTCTTGCAGCCAGTATTGCATTTGTCTGCGACTACATAATTGCAACATTAGAGAAGGGTCGGTTTCCACAAGTCATGTCTTCTCTACGTTGTCCTTTGAATGAATTGCTATATGAATACATAAATAAAAAATTATATGGGAGGTTATTGTTGCTAATAACTAATTGGGTTTCAGTATTAATTGTAAAAATGGCGATGATGACAACATTTTTTGGCGTGTTTATAGCGTTTAAATACAACATAAACTAAATCATATAAGGGGATAAAATATGGCTTCATTTATTGAGACATTTTCACAAATTGGCAATGCAGCAACTGACCTAGTAAACGCCTTTAAAATCTTTACTGATCCCAATGCGTCCAGCCTGGACAAAGCCGTTGCTCTCTCTAATGTTGAGGGGGCTTTTATTACAGTTGCTAAATCCCTTGGATCTGAAAATTTTGATTTATTCTTGGGAGCTCAAGCGTTGTTAACCAGCGTAAGCTTGTCCGAGGCTGCTCTTGTGAA
>JAJXWG010000169.1 GCA_021781695.1 Pseudomonadota bacterium | reverse complement strand
CCCGCCATGACATGATAAGCAGCAAATGCATTATGAAATCCGATCAGGTTCCCGCTTCTTCTAACTTGTTCCACTGCATCTGCTGCCTGCCGAATCGATTCGCGTAACCTGCATTCTATTGGATCAAGAAGGCTGCCCATTGAGCTATCGTTGTCGTTGGTTTTTGCGCCCACATCTCCCAAAGCTATCGCGCAATCGCGTGATGACCAGCTCACGTACGCACCTGCAGCTGGCAGAGTTGACTGGGGATGACTCGCCAGAAATCGGGCAAACGTGGCATCGCGCCGATCTTTGTAGACTCGTTCTGGAAGATAATTTGCAATCATGCTTCCAGTTACACGAGGAGCGACAGTCGAAATGTGCCTGCGGAAACTCTCTTCTGGAGTAGCGGGCCAATCACGTTCCCATAACTCACCAATCCGCATGGCTGTAGGGTTTTCAGCTAACCGCACCTTGAAAATGAACTTTAGTTCGCTAGTAAGTGGAATGGTCTGGCTTTTGGCAGCTGGCAACACCCATTCAATCTCGAGCGCAGTTTTGGGCTGCCAACCTTGTTTACGCCTGGGAGGAAGCCTTCTCATCACAAACAAATTGTGATCCAAAGACCAGTCCTCTGAAACATCCGCAGAGACCCGAAGATCCAACGTACGCTTAAAGGTGCGGCCCAACATAAGCCCAAGCGCGATGATTCCTGACAGTAACTTGACTGCAGGATCTTTTGAGCGATAAGCTGAATCAAGCCAGCGGTTTATCCTGTCAATTTCATATTTGTTTGGCCTGTTCCATGAATATGGTAGGTACTGTAATTCCTCGCTCCCGTGAAGGAGGATACCTGTCCCTGCCTGTACCTGGTGAAAATACGATTGTTTAGGATTCGTCTTGTACGCGAATAAAAAATCATCCGAATCTTCAGAAGAAGTAAAAACCTGCCCCGCGCTCTGCCCCTCATTATCTTCAATGTCTTCTGCATTAACGCGCCCATACTGATCATCGGAAATTTTTGTAGCAATCCAATCCGTTGAAATCGGATGCGGCATTTCATGTTTTTTGCTGTCCATGTTACTGTCGAAATTCGCGACATGCACAAGGTCGCAAACCAATCGCCAGTATTTATTTGGAATCTCCTTGTATTTTCCGGAGTCTTTCAGACGTTGTTGTCTGTACAGGATATAGCCTGAAATTCCGTCAAAATCCACGGCATCCGTACAGAGTACCTGGCTGAAAAATGTCCGCCATTCTCCTGACATATCAAATGCGATGCGTAGCTTGCTTGCAGCCTCGCGTATCCATGCGTCCTGGGTGTGCGCCCTCTCTAGTAGATATCTAGAGATCGCATGCGTGAATATCCAAAGTCTCAGACGACCAAACCATGCCTCCTGTTTCTGAGCAATTAATGGCATACGCTCTGCTTGCAAAGCTGCCAAGTATCGCGTTTCAAGATGGCCACCGTAGGCAGACCTGGATCTTTCAGTTAATGAACGGGGATAAATAGCAAGACAACTATTATCGAACGTGACAGCGTTCGCCAAGCGAACTAATGGATATGACGCCGCTATCTGTTTTTCCCAGCGCCGCAGGCACTCAAGCGCCATAGGCTCCGATATTTTCCGGAGAAGGTGTAACAAGTCAGTGGGGGCGTCCTGCAAACAAGTCACATTAATGACATGGACAAGCTCAGACAAAACTGCATTTTTGACTGCCCAATTGTAAATTGGGTGCCATGACTGACTGAGACCAAGGGTCAAAAAATCCGTGGGGGCTGGGTCGCTTCTTTGCGCGTAACTTTCGTCTTTGTTCGAGATTATACGTTCTTTGCTTTGTTCCGCCTGTTTTGAGGACAATGTTTAACTCACTGATTAGCTACAATGTTTGCATTATCAGCCCACTTTGTTCCTTGTGTCAACGATTAAACATATAGGATTCCGAAGCCCTCCCGCCGAGCGCGCCAAATTCAGACTTAAGGTCATGCGACTTATGATCACAAATTTTTCTGCAGATATTCTCGTGCCCATTCCGTGCCCAACCTGTGCCCATCTCGTGCCCATTATTTTGGACCGAATTTGGATGAGTTCAAAAGCTTGGTCACTTCTTTGGCCGAGACATACCTGATGGCCGAGTCGCTCGCAATTTTATTTCCGGCATCTATTGATGGTTCATTGAAAAACCTCGCCATCTGGAAAAAGTCTATGCTGACAGCAAATTGCCTAATGCCGATGACAAGTCAGGGTAGCGAAACGAATACCCCGTTGCCAGCACTTTGTTAGGCAGGACGCGCTGTCCTTCGAGCAATAAACCGGCCCGCTCACCCAGCATTAAATTCAACAGCGCTGAAGGTGCGGAAAAGGCCGCCAAACCATGCTGCACATCGACCAGTGTGCGGGTAAAATCCCTGTTGTTCACCGGATTGGGCGCTGTCATGTTCACCGGCCCGTTTGTCTGTTCATCGGCGATCAGGCGCAAAATGAGCTGTGTGTAATCGTCGATATGGATCCAGCTCATCCATTGCATGCCACTGCCAAAACGAACGCCCATACCGAGCGGCAACAGCATCTTTGCAAGTATCCCGCCATCCCGGCTTAACACAAGGCCGGTACGCAACAGGCAGACGCGCATACCCTGCGCCTGCAACGCCGCCTGCTCCCAGGCGATGCACAGATCGGCAGCAAAGCCTTGTCCTGCGTTCGACGATTCATCGAGTGCTTCATCATAACGATTCCCATAATAACCAATGGCCGAGCCGCTCAGAAAAACCGCAGGTTTAACACGTGCGCGCGCAATTTTATCTACCAGTTTTTCTGTGAGCGCCACTCGACTGTCCAGCAGTGCCTGACGGCGCTTTTCTGACCATGCTTTATCGGCAATCGGCTCCCCGGCCAGATTGATGATCACATCAAAAACCGTATCAGGCTGCCATTCATCAAGCGAAGCAAATGCTTTTACCGCGGCACCGCATTTTTCCGGGACCGATTCAGGTCGCCGGCTCAACACGGTGATTTGATGGCCCTTTTCATGCAGCAACCTGCAAAGCTTCCGGCCTATGAGCCCGGTCCCCCCGGTAATCAATATTCGCATCGTTAACACACCTTAAAAACGCTGGCCATATACTCAGGCTAAGTGAGGCCTATAGATCCGGCACGGTAAAGTTTTAACTCCGTTCAGGCTGAAGTACGAAGCCTGAACGGAGTATATCGAAGCGGCCCATTCGCCTTTCGACAAGGCTCTCCCGAGTCATTCGACCAGATCATGAGATCTTTACCGAAGGGATCAAGATGAACGTACTTCAAACTTCATCTGCCCCGATCAATTGTGATACAAAGATACCCTGGCGATGCAAACATCAGCCTGCATGATTCTGCCGATGGCAACCACGCCAAGCCGGCGCAACTTGGACTTGTCAAACGTCGTATCAATACGGTATTTCTGAAAACTTTCGAAAGATATCCTGATTGTCTGCCAGGCAGGTTTGGCATGGAAACATGCCCGATAGGATTGCCAAACGATACGTGTATCATCGGTGCGCAAATGCAGATTATACATTTCGCCGTTACCAAATATATCGATTTCGATTCCGCTATATGCGCCGGCATCAAGCAACCCGGACTCGCAAAAATTCAGACTGGCCTGCACAAAGCCGCCGTTATTTGCCAGACTCACTGCACCTCCCAGCCGCAGGCAGTGCCGTCCTCCAACAACTGCCGGCACCAGACTGGCTAAAGACTCGCCGCCCATTACGGTATCTGTGACGACCCTCCAGTATGCACCATTGACAGCATCAAGGCTTCCGCTGGTCCGGTCGTCAATCACCAATGGCGATGAAATGAAATCTGTCAAGGTGCGTTCCATTTTAAGACAAATCGGCTATCGCCGTTATTCCAGTTTCAAAACGCAGAATGGTTCATGCCGGATTTAAAAAATAAATGGCAACATTCAGCGCCGAAGCATAACCAATCCAGAACAGGTAAGGGGTCATAAGCCAGGCTACAGCTCTTGAAGATTTGCAGGCCAACGCAAACAGCGCAAATGTACATACAAAAATCGCCAGGATATCGATCATCCCGAGTCCGATCAAATGCATGCCAAAAAAGATCCATGACCAGAACCCGTTCAGGGCAAGCTGAATTACCCATAATGTTTTGAGGGTACGGCTGGAAGCAGCAAAAATAAGCCACCCGGCAACTGCAATCATCAGATACAGAACACTCCATACAACTGGAAAAATCCAGTTCGGTGGCGTCCAGCCGGGCTTAATCAGGCCTGCATACCAACCCCCAGGCCGAAACTGCGCGCCTGAAAAGGACACACCGGCTACGATCAATAGGAAAAGCAACAGCGTAAAATAGGGGCGAAGTTT
>JAJXWG010000168.1 GCA_021781695.1 Pseudomonadota bacterium | reverse complement strand
CGCAAAACCCGCACTGGTTCAATCGCGACCGCTTCGTGCTCTCTGCCGGACACGGTTCGGCACTGCTATACAGTCTGCTGCACCTGACCGGATGTGACCTTGCGCTGGACGACATCAAGAAATTCCGCCAATGGGGCAGCAAGACGCCCGGGCATCCCGAGCGCGGACACACGCCTGGCGTGGAAACCACCACCGGGCCCGCTGGGGCAGGGCTTCGGCAATGCGGCCGGCATGGCGATCGCCGAGGCGCAACTCGCGGCACGCTACAATCGTCCCTGTCACGCGCTGATCAATCACCATACCTATGCCATCGTCATCGATGGCGATCTGTTGGAGGGTGTCGCGTCCGAAGCCGCATCGCTTGCCGGCCATCTGAAACTCGGCAAGCTCACCTGCCTCTATGATGACAACCACGTCACTCTGGCTGCCGGCACGGATATCAGCTTCTCCGAGAACCGGGCGCTGCGCTTCTAGGCATATGGCTGGCACACCATAACGGTGACGGACAGTAACAACATCGCCGCGATTGATGAGGCACTGGCTGTTGCACGCGCGGAAACCGCACGGCCGTCGCTGATTCTGGTGCATACCCATATCGGCTACGGTTCGCCCGAGCAGGACAATTTCAAATCGCACGGCGCGCCGCTTGGCGTGGATGAAGTGCGCAAAACCAAACAGGCGCTTGGCTGGCCGACAGGGCCGGAATTTCTGATACGGGACAAGGCGCTGGTGAACTTTCGCGAGGCAGTGACTCGCGGCGCGCAAAATGAGGCGACATGGAACGAGCATTTGAATATTTACACCAGAACATTTTCGGAGATAGCGGCCGAACTTCAATACCGCGTGCGCGACGAACTGCCGCCGGGCTGGGATGGGGACTTCCGGTATTTGACGCCGATGCCAAGGTTCTTGCCACGCGCGACGCATCTGGCAAGGTGATGAATGCCATCGCGCCTAAACTGTGCGCGCTGAGCGGCGGCTCGGCGGATCTCGATCCGTCGACGAAAACTGCGTTAAAAGGCATGGGGGATTTCAATCTGGCTGCGGATAAGAATACCGATGTGCAAGGATCAGATCGCGCCGGTTGGAGCTATGCCGGGCGCAACCTGCAATTTGGCGTGCGTGAACATGCGATGGGCGCGATTGTAAACGGCCTCGTCGCGCACGGTGGTTTATTCCGTATGGCTTCACCTTTCTGATTTTTTCCGACTACATGCGCCCCGCTATCCGGCTGGCGGCACTGATGGGATTGCACGTTGTGAACGTGTTCACTCACGACAGCATCGCGGTCGGCGAGGACGGTCCCACGCATCAGCCGGTGGAACAACTGGCGAGCCTGCGCGCGATTCCAAACCTGCTGGTGATCCGCCCCGGCGATGCCAACGAAACCGCGCGGTCGCCTGGCGCGTCGCGCTGGAAACGCGCGACCGTCCGGTGCTGCTGGTGCTGACCCGGCAGGAACTGCCCATGCTCGATTGAAACCGTTATGCTGCAGCTAACGGATTGCGTCGTGGCGCTTATGTTTTGAGCGATGCGCCTAGCGGCAAGCCAGAGCTGATCCTGATCGCCAGCGGTTCCGAAGTTGCGCTGATCGTGGCAGCAGCGGAACGTTTGCAACGGGATGGAATAGCCGTGCGCTGCGTGTCGATGCCGAGCTGGGAGTTGTTCGATGCCTTGTCGCAAGAAGAGCGCGATGCGGTGCTGCCGCCTTCTGTCGGCGCCAGGATCGCGGTCAAACTGGGGGTCTCGCAGGGCTGGGATCGTTACACCGGTGCGCGCGGCGACATGCTCGGTGTGGAACACATCGGAGCATCAGCGCCGGCTGCGGTCGTGCTGCGCGAATACGGTTTCACCGTCGACAATGTCTGTGCGCGCGCCAAGGTTTTGCTGGCAGGCTGATACCTGTTCTTATCAAGTTTTGTGCGGTAACGCACAGAATAAACCGATAGATACGCGCATCATGGTAATAGTTGGCACACATCGAAGCCACTGTTTCTTGTGTTCCGATCCTTAAAATTTTCTCTACATCAGGAGTTTTATCATGATAAAAAGCATTTTCGCGGCGCTGCTGGCGACAGTATTTCTTGCTGGTGTTGCTGGAGCGCTTACCGGTTGTAACACGGTTGAAGGCGCCGGCAAAGATATTCAGCAGGGTGGTAAAGCGATCAAGGATGAGGCAAATGAACACAAGAACTGAATGCGTAACACCGGGGCTGGATACTTTCTTCTTGCAATTACTTAAAGGAATTAAAATGACTACTATACGACGCAATTTTCTGAATCTTTTTCTCGCGTCTGCCGCCGCATTGTCGCTCTTCACCCTCAGCACCAGTGCGAATGCCGCAACCGCGGAAGACCTGGACAAGGATGCCATGCAAGCGCTGCAAACGCTGTACAAAACACAGCCTGCCGCAGAAGCTATTTCGAAACAGGCCAAGGCCATACTGGTGTTTCCCAACATCGTCAAGGCAGGGCTGATATTCGGCGGCAGTTACGGTGAAGGCGTGCTGTTCGAGGGTTCGCATGTCACAGGCTATTACAACTCCGTTTCCGCTTCCTGGGGATGGCAGGCAGGCGCTCAGTCATACAGCTACGTCGTATTTTTGATGAACAACAAAGCCGTCAAGTATCTGCACAAGTCGGACGGCTGGGAAATTGGCGTAGGACCCACGGTCGTCGTGGCAAATGAAGGCATTGCCAAAAATCTGACAACGACGACATTGAAAGACGATGCCTACGCCTTTATTTCCGACCAGCAAGGACTGATGGTGAGTCTCAGCATTGAAGGCACCAAGATTTCACGCATCAAGAAGCATTAAATGGGCGATGCGCGGCGTAAGCTGCGCCTGACTGCTTTCAGGTTATCTGCTGACGCAGATCATGCTCTTCATGCAAGTGACAGCAGATTGTTCATTCGAGGAGTATTGTATGCTGGTGACTTTCACAACCAAGACCTATGCCGACATCACCATGTTCGGGGATGTCGCACTTGCCATGCTGAAAATGATGGGGCATGGCGCCACCGTGCCTGGCGCAATTCTGGCGGTAGATGTTCCGTTAGCACTGAGCCGCCTGACAGTCGCGATCGATGCGGAAAGAACTTTGCCGCCCGCTGTTGCAAAAAATGCGTATGATTCCTCGGTGAGCATGACTCATCGGGCGATGCCGCTGATCGATCTACTGACTGCCGCAGCCAGGGAACAATCCAACGTGATGTGGAAGTAATTTAAGGAGGACCAATGTTGAAAGGGATAGTTTTAGGCATTGCGTTGATGCTTGCTGTTGCCTTGGTCTGCGCATATGCGCTGGTGCAAAGCGGCTTTATCCCTGCCAATGCCGATGCAAAATCCGGCAGGCTTGAAACTTGGATGGCACATACATCATTAGATGCAACACTGCGTCGCGATGCACCGCATGAGCAAAATCAGGTAGCGCTGACTGATCAAAATCTCATGGACGGTGTTCATCTGTACGCACAGAACTGCGTGGTTTGCCATGGCTCCGCGAAGGGTGAGGCTGCGCGGTCACCGATCGCGAAAGGCGAGTATCCACCGCCTCCGCAATTGGCGACCGACGGGGTGGAGGACGATCCGGAAGGCTATTCGTTCTGGAAGATCAAACATGGCATACGCCTGACAGGTATGCCTTCGTTCGGCTACACGCTAAGTGATCAGCAGATATGGACGCTTGCACTTTTTTTGAAGCACATGGACAAGCTGCCGCCTGCAGTGCAGCAAACTTGGCTGCAAGTCCAGAATTGGCCGCTAGCTCCTGTCAAACAGCCGATGGCTAAATAAGCCATTCCAGCCATTTGTTTGGCTGAAAATATTTTCAGCTATAGAAAACATCGATCCTTATCAACCAGGCTCAGGAGTTGCGAGATGACAAAGAACGAAACAAGAAAAATATTGTCGGACGACATCGATCATTTTCGTCTGAAAGCCAAATACTATGATTCGCTGCATTTATATGAGGCGCAAAAATATGCCGAGCATCTTGCGTCAAATATTGAACTGGCACTGACGACGATGCCTTCCGATGATGACCCGGAGATCTCCTGAAACATGCTTTTCCAGTTCGCGTTGTCTGTGCATGATGCCTAACATGACCATATGAAAACGAACTCACCCAATCCGCTGCGTCTGTTCCTCATTCGCCACGGAGAAACAGAGTGGTCGCGCACAGGCCGGCACACCGGTCGCACCGACATTCCGCTGACCCCAAACGGCGAAAACAAAGCGCGTGAGCTTGGCAGGCACTTGCGGGATATCCCGTTTGCACTGGTGTTGAGCAGTCCGCTTAAACGCGCAATGCAAACCTGTAAACTTTCCCTGGATAAATTCCCTGAAATGGAAGCTGACCTTGCCGAATGGGACTATGGTGATTACGAAGGTCAGCGATCTGCTGAT
>JAJXWG010000167.1 GCA_021781695.1 Pseudomonadota bacterium | reverse complement strand
ATTTAATCAATCTGTTAATCCGCAGGCCCCTGGTTCGAGTCCAGGTCGGGGGAGCCAGTATAGATAAAGCCTTGCAGCGATGCAGGGCTTTTTTATGTCTTACCCTCTGTAGCCAAATCGTAACCAATCACAACAGAATCCAATCGAGCCGCCGCATTAGGTATAGACTGAATGACGGATCATGGCAGCGAAACCGCTCGGGTGATTTGCGGTACAATTCAACAAAATCTCAGGAGGAACGAAATTGAAACTGCTGGCAGTAATCTTTGCATTCACTTTCTCGCTTTCCGCTCATGCAATGCCGGGCGGTGTTTTGGACAGCAATACCGGCATCGTCACCAAGGCCAGCAAGTATACGGTGCACGAAACCATAGACCGCGTCGAGGCGGCAGCAAAGGCGGCAGGGGTCACCATCTTCAGCCGGATAGACTGGCAGGCCATGTCCAAGAAGGTCGGCGTGGATATCCCGCCCAATGAATTACTGATCTTCGGCCGGGGCAAGGGCGGTCCCTACATCATCAAGGAAGCGCCTCTTGCATCGCTGGACATTCCCTTCAAGGCAGTCGCCTGGCAGGATGCAGATGGCAAGGTTTGGTTGAGTTATACCAACGGGACCTATCTTGACCAGCGTTATGCGATCAAGGGCGCTGCCAAGGCTGCCAAGGACATCGACGAGACGATAGACGGATTTACCGATGAGGCGCTGAAGTAGCGCCAACCTTTTTGGACTGCGAACCGGACGCCGGTTTTTAGTACAATGCGATCCGCACGAACTTTTACTCCATCCATTCAATTACAGGAAGATTTAATATGTACAACACATTCAAGCCCGAACATCCGGTCGGCCTGATGGACTTCGTCAAGGCAGCCAAAGCATGCATCACTGAAATTACACCTGCCGAACTCAAGGCCAAGCTGGACGCCAAGGAAAACTTTCTGCTGGTCGATGTGCGCGAATCGGCCGAATTCGAACACGGTCACATCGGCAGCGCGCATCTCGTGCCACGTGGCATCATCGAAGCGGCTGCCGACACCGCATATCCCAAGCATTATCCGCCGTTATCAGGAGCGCGCAACCAGCAGGTTGTCGTCTATTGCGCGACCAGCGGCCGCTCTGCCATGGCTGCCGCCGTGTTGCAGATGATGGGTTACAAGAATGTGCTCAACCTTGCAGGCGGTTATACGCGCTGGGAATCCGAAAACATGCCGGTCGTGCGCGAAGCGGAATACTAGGACTTCCTGGTGCTGAAGCGCCATCTGGCGACACCAAGCATTAGCGCGATCAGAAGCAGCACGGGAACATTGCCAAAGCGCACGTAGGGAGTTTCGCCCTCATAGCCCCTGGCAATGCCCTGCAGCACGGCTTTTTTGTGCTGCGGCAGTTGCTGCAGCACGTGGCCGTCGGCGCCTATGATGACTGTTACGCCGGTATTGGTTGCGCGCAGCATCATGCGTCCGGTTTCCAGTGCGCGCATTTGCGACATCTGGCTGTGCTGGTTTGCCGCAAAGGAATCACCGTACCACGCGTCGTTGGTCACGTTCACAAGCAGCGTCGCTGCAGGCAGGGCCGTGATGATCTCCTCGCCGAAAACGTCCTCGTAGCAGATGTCCACCGAGACATGCTGGCCTGCAACCGCAAGCGGCGCTTGCGTCAGGGCGCCGCGCGCAAGATCTCCCATCGGGATGTTCAGAACTTCGTTGATCAGCCAGCCGAACACCGGCCGAAGCGGGATGAATTCCCCGAAAATCACCAGGTGGTGCTTGCGGTAATGCTGGCCACTCTTTGACTCGCCAATGGAAAACACGCTGTTGTAATAGCCGCCGTTTTCTCGCTCGAAGGAACCGATCAACAGGTCGCCGCCGTTTTCCCTCGCATGGTCTCGCAGCTGTTCGATCAGGTTCTGAGGCACTTCATCTTCCATCATCGGAAAAGCGGTTTCAGGCAGCACGGTCAGTTTTGCCGGGCTTTGCATCACCAGGCTCCGGTAGGTATTCAGCGTGCCGTTCAAGACATCGGGGTCGAACTTGATGTCCTGGGGGATATTTCCCTGCACCAGCGCCACCGAAAACGGCTGACCTACAGGATGGGTCCAGGCGATGTTGCGCAGGGATGCGCCGGCGATAAGAATGACTGCGAGCGCAAGGATCGCTGCCGATCTTCCCTGGCGTTCGCACCAAGCGAACGCCAGCAGGCCTGAGCAAACGGCTGCGACCAGCGACACGCCATACGCGCCCATGATGGGCGCATAGCCTGCGAGCACGCTGTTGCTGTGGGCATAACCCAGGGTCAGCCATGGAAAGCCGGTAAATATCGTGCCGCGCAGCCATTCGATCAGCACCCAGATGGCCGGCATTGCAAGTGCGATGCGCACCCAATGGGGCGTTTTTGCAAAGCATGACTGGAGATAGCCTGCCAGCGCGGTGAACAGAGCCAGGAACGCTGCAAACAGAAAGGTGGCAAGTCCCGCCAGCCACATGCTCATGTCGCCGTAATCATGCAATGCGACATAGATCCAGCTGATGCCGGTTCCGAACAGCCCCAGGCCGAACCAGAATCCCAGGCCGGCTGCTGCGCGCGGTGTTTTTGCTTGGCTCCACAGCGCGAACAGTGTGGCAAGCGCCAGCACCGGGACGGGATAGATGCCGAAAGGAGCGAAGCCAAACACGCAGGCTGCTCCTGCCAGCAGTGCCAATCCTTGATTCAAGAATTTCATGCGTTTACCTGATTGCAAAATTGACAGCATAACCGATTCGGCTCAACCCTTCATTTGAAGTTGCACCCGGGTGCGACAATATGCCGCAGGGCCTGTGCGGTGCGATTCTATAAAATACCCCGGTCACGAATCATACTGATACCATTTTTCACGCCATGCAGACAAAGAACCTTTTCAACTTTGCGGCAATATTGGCCGCGCTGATCTCGGGCGGCAATGCATATGCCTGCGCAGCATGCGGATGCACGCTTTCCACCGACTGGGGAAATCAGGGAGCGGGTCAGGAGATCAGCACCAAGCAGGGATTCTCGACCGATCTGTCGTATTCCTATGTCAACCAGAACAGGATGGTGTACGGCTCGGGCAGGGCGTCGGGCACGCAGATCGGCAGTCTGTATGCGAACGGGCAGGAGATTGAGACGCTCACCCAGACCCAGATGGTGACCGCGTCGCTCAATTATACCGGAGAGAACGGCGGGTTCATGCTGCAGGTGCCCTATCTTTACCGCACCCATGCGACGGACGGGACGATCAACAACCCCAATGCGCCGCTGGGTTCCAACTACACTACATCATCAGACCGCGGCATGGGCGATGTGCGCATCATAGGCAGCTATACCGGACTTTCCACCGATAAAACTTCCGGCATCATCGCGGGCCTCAAGCTGCCGACCGGCAGCACTGACACCCTGTTCAACGGGGGCGCGGGTGCAGGTTCTGCACTCGATTCAGGACTGCAGCTTGGCACAGGCTCAACCGACATCATTCTCGGCGGTTTCACGTCGGGCCTTGTCAGCACCTATGGCTGGTTCGTGCAGGGAACCGTGCAGCATGCGGTTGCGACCGAGCCCGCGCTGGGCGGGCTGACTTACCGTCCGGGAGACACCTATGCGCTCAATGCCGGCATACGTTCCGCCGCATTTGGCAGCAAGGTAAGCCCGATGCTTCAGATCAACATCATCAGGCACCAGGCCGATTCGGGAACCAGCGTTCCGACGGATGTGTTCACCGGCGCTCCGGTCAGCGGCGGCACGCTTGCCTATCTTGCGCCCGGTTTGTCGATAAGAACAGGGCGCGGCATGTCGGTATACGGCTTCGTGCAGCTGCCGGTATACCAGAATGTCAGCTCGCTGCAACTTGTGCCACAATACACGGTGACCATAGGATTGCGACAGGCTTTGGACTGACGAAAGATCATGACATTGAAACACATCTTTGCAGGTTGGCTGCTAGCGCTGTTGTCTTTCAGCGCCGTGGCTGGCGACTGGTCGCTCAAGGATGTCGCGGGCAACACGCATACCTTGTCGGGCGAGCACGGCAAATGGCTGCTGGTCAATTTTTGGGCGCCCTGGTGTCCACCCTGCATACAGGAAATTCCCGATTTCATTGCGCTGCAGAATCGCCATGATGTTGAGGTGATAGGCGTTGCGATAATGTACAAGTCGCGCCGCGAGGTGACTGACATGGCGGGCAGGTTGGCGATCAATTACCCGGTCGTGTTGGGAGATGAAGACACGGCCGGAGATTTCGGAGGAGTTTCGGCCCTTCCCACCAGTTTTTTGTATACCCCTGCAGGACAACTGGTGGGCAAACATGAAGGCCCGCTGACTCGGGAGGAAATCGAAAAGGCGCTGGAAGGAAAGGCGAGCTCGCTTTTCACGCATTGATTGCGCGACATCTGCCGCGAAACGATGGGGCGGGG
>JAJXWG010000166.1 GCA_021781695.1 Pseudomonadota bacterium | reverse complement strand
CCAGCCGCTGCGCCAGCACGCCCAAGAGCGCATCGGCGAAGTTGAAAGGGTCCATGCCCATATCGAGCAGCCGCAGTATGGATTCCGGCGCGCTGTTGGTGTGCAGCGTCGCGAACACGAGGTGGCCGGTGAGCGATGCCTCGATGCCGATCGAGACGGTTTCCTTGTCGCGCATCTCGCCGACCATGATCACGTCGGGATCCGCGCGCAGGAAGGCACGCATGATGGTCGGGAAGTCGAGCCCCGCCCTCTTGTTGATCTGCACCTGGCGCAGGCCCCTCTGGGTGATTTCCACCGGGTCTTCCGCGGTCCATATCTTGGTCTCGGGCTTGTTGATGTATTTGAGTATCGAGTGCAGCGTGGTGGTTTTTCCTGAACCCGTCGGCCCGCACACGAAAAACAGTCCGTAAGGTTTGACGACCGTCTCCTTGATCAGGTCGCTGTTGCGAACAGAGAAACCCATCTTCTCGAGAGGCAAAGGTTCGCCCGAGGCGAGCAAGCGCATCACCACATCCTCCACCCCGCCCTGCGAGGGGATGGTCGCCACGCGCAGCTCGATGTCCAGGGGCCCGAAGCGCTTGAATTTGATCTTGCCGTCCTGCGGCCTGCGCTTCTCGGATATGTCCAGGTCGCACATGATCTTGAGCCTTGTTACCAGCGCATTGCGGTAAGTGGCCGGCACCTCGATGTAGTTTAGCAGCGAGCCGTCCTTGCGCAGTCTGATCTGCGTCTTGGCTTTGCCAGGCTGTGGCTCGACATGTATGTCGGATGCACCCATCCGGTAGGCATCCATGATGATCTTGTTGACCAGCTTGACGAGCTCGTTGTCTGCGGCGGCGCTGACATCGTCCTGCGTGAGCGCCGCGTTCTCGTCTTCTTCCCCTCCCATGCTGGACAGGAGCTCGTCCATCGAGGATTCGTCACCTGCCATGCCGGCCGTCTCACCGCTCCCGCCGTAGAATGCGTTCAGCGTCTGGATGAATTCGCGCTGGGTGCAGACACGGTAATGCAACCGGTTTCTGGGGAAGATGTTGTTCACCACCCTGGAGCCCTGTATGCGCTCAGGGTCGATGGTGAGTATAACCACGCCCTCGTGGGTCTCGTCTATCGGCACCCAGTGGCTGCTGCTGACATATTCGCGCTTGAGGTTGCGCAAAAGCTCGGTGGGCTTGATGCGGTCGGCCTTGAATGGCTCGTAGGGCACGCCGAAGAAGGTGGACAGTGCCTTGCCCAAAGCCGCAACGCTCACCTGGAACTCGTCCAGCAGCACCTCCTCGATGTCTATACCCTTGCGGCGCGCGGTGCGGGTGGCGAGCTCGAATTCTGCTGCGGTCAGCGTCCCGCCGCCCACCAGAAAATCGTATTTGGTCTTGACGCTGGCCTTTTCCTGGCGCTGGCGCAACGCCACGGCCATCGTCTGCGCCAATTCCTGCACGCCGCTTTCCACGTCTGCAGAGAAAGGGCCGCCTGCCTTGTTGTTGATGACTTGGATCACGCCCACCAGATCATTGCCGTGTTGATCCAGTATCGGGGCGACCAGCATCTGCCGGGTTCGGTATCCCGTGCGCCTGTCCACCTCCTGCAAAAAGCGCAGGTGGGAGCTGTATTGCGCGAGCTCCTGCTCGTCGTAGACATCCTTTATGTTGAGCAGCCTCCTGTGCACCGCGACATAGCCTGCCACGCTCTGCTCCGCGATCGGCAGCTTCAGATCCTTGAAGGAATTGAGCCCGGTCTTGACCTTGGAGACCAGCGACACATTGTCGTCGCCCACCACATAGATCGTCAGCCTGTCCGCATTGAACAGACTGCATATATCGCGGCTGACATCCAGCATGATTTCGTCGATATTGCTGGTGGCGTGTATCTTGTTGGTGACCAGATTGAGATTTCTGGTAAATTCCACCTTGGTGTACGCTTCATTGTCTGCTGCCATTCCCGCTCCTGTCTTGCCATGCCTACAAATCTCAGCGCGCCACGCAGACGCGCAAAGCTAAACCCTCCGGCGCTCAGGAAAACCTGATAAAAAACATAAAAAACACCCCGTAACCGGCTGTATTTGCTTGTGTCTTCCGCGGATTTTCGCTCAATCGCCGATTTTGTCAACCATTAAAATTCAAACACCTGATTATTGACCAGCATTTTCGGATCATGGGGTTTGGCGCTGTCCCCGATTTCCGCCATGATCAGCGCCGCCTCGTCGGGCTTCAGGTGCGTGATATATATTTCCGCATGCCTCAGCAGTTTCTTCAGTTCTTCCGCCAGCAAGCTGGGGCACAGGTGCTTGGACAGCGCAGCCAGCTCCTTTTCGCGGTTGGAAAAAGCGGTTTCAACGATCAGATAGCGCAGATTGGCTATGCTGTTCACCGCCTCCCAAAGCGCGTCGTTCACATAGGTGTCTCCGCTGAAAACCAGACTTGCATTGCCGCTGTCAAGATGGTACCCCACCGCAGGAACGGTATGTACCGCAGGCAGCGCGGTAATCCTGCGCCCCTGCAATTCCACCGTCTCGCCAATACTGATCATCCGGTAGCGCATCACCGTTTCAAGCCCGCGGTAAATCTCGCTGAAATCAGGCCAGACTTCCCAGTTGAAGATGTGACGCTTCAATATCTCGAGCGTGGCCTCTGTGGCGTATACGGTCACCGGGCGGTCGCGCATCCCCCCAATGCTGTCCAAAAGCAGAGGCAGGTTGCAGATGTGATCCATGTGGGAATGCGTGATGAAAATATGGTCGATTGCTGCAAGCTCGGCCAGGCCCAGTTCGCCCACCCCTGTGCCCGCGTCTATCAGTATGTCACTGTCTACCAGAAACGAAGTGGTGTGAAGGTTTCCACCGATTCCGCCGCTGCATCCCAGCACTCTAAGCTTCATGGCCGACTCTCATGCGTATTTTAACCTCGGCCTCACGGTCAGACCTTGAGGAAGAACTCCATCTTGATGCCCACCAGTTCGATCAGGTCGTGGTCATTCAGCGCGCGCGGATGCGTCCCTATGACCTGGCCGTTCACGGCAGGATAATTTTCTCCCTCGACATGCGTGATGAAGTATCCGCGGGGGCGGCGGGTCAGCACAGCCACCTGCACGCCGGGTTTGCCCAGCGTGGTCAGGCTCTTCACCAGCTCAAGCTCGCGCCCGGCATTCGGACCATTCAATATCTGTATCACAGCGCGTTGGGGAGCCGGCTCCTGTGCCGGCTCGACAGGACGGATAATTTCCGTGGGCGTCGGCGCCGCTTCACCGGCTTCGGGTTCCGGCAGCTTCACCAGCGTGTCTTCGGACCTGTCTTTCTCTTTCCTGATTTCCTGCAGTGAGCCGCGCATCACCACGGTCTTCTCGAAGTCCGCCGCCGTCGTCGTGCTCACACGATCATTGATGTACTTCAGCTTGTACTTGCCGATTTCGACCAGGTCGCTGTTCTGCAAAAAGCGCTTCTTGACGGACTCGCCGTTCACCAGCATGCCGTTGGTGCTGTCCATATCCTCGATGAATGAGTCGTTCATGATGGTGATGATCGCCGCATGGTGGCTGCTCACGGCCAGATTGTTGATGACGATGTCGTTGTCATCCTTGCGGCCTATGGTCATGCGCTCCTTGTCCAGCAAACATTCCTGAAGCACCTCTCCATCCAGACTCAATATCATTTTCGCAGTCATGTCGCGCCTTTCCTTCACTACTTCAACCAATTGAACAATTTTGCCAGCCGATTGCGCGGTTTTGCAAACGCCTGCTTCACCTTGACCAGTATCACCGAAACATTGTCCTTGCCGCCGCTGTCATTGGCCGACTGTATCAATTGCTCCGCGGCAAGCTCAAGATTGCCCTGCATCGCGTACAGTATGGACTGAATATCGCCGTCTTCCAGCATGTCGTTCAGCCCGTCCGAGCATAGCAGATAAACATCACCCACCAGCACGTCATGTACATGCATCTCGGGCTCAAGCCCGGCATCGATGCCGACCGCGCGCGTCACGAGATTCCTGTTCTGCGAATGCCGCGCATCCTCGGCGCTGATCATCCCGCAATCTATCTGTTCCTGCAACAGCGAATGGTCGCGGGTGATGACCTCAAGCTTCTCCCCGCGCAAACGGTAAAGGCGCGAATCGCCCACATGCGCTACCGCCACCCGGTTGTCAAAAAACAGGGCCGACACCACTGTCGTGCCCATCCCTGCATATTGCTCATCGCTGCTGGCCGCCTGGTAAATGGCGGCATTGGCCTTCTGCACGCTGCCGGCAAGCAGCGAAACCGCCTGCGCTTCGTTAAGTGCCTGCACGTTCTCACCCTTGAGCAACTGGGTCATCTCGGCCATCATCACGGACACCGCAATGCCGCTGGCCACTTCGCCCGCGTTGTAGCCGCCCATGCCGTCCGCCAGCACCATCAGGCCGCATGCAGGATCGACAGCGATGCTGTCCTCG
>JAJXWG010000165.1 GCA_021781695.1 Pseudomonadota bacterium | reverse complement strand
TGCGCGACCTGGTGTTGATCAGGATGGGTGCCGAAAGATTGGCGTAGATATTGAGCGCAGGCAGGGCTGCGGGATTTTGCGGCTCGCCCTTGTATAGCGTCATCAGCACCAGCAAGTCGCCGACATCTTTGACCTTCAGCTCGGCGAAGTGGATTACCTGCGAACAGGATGTCAAAGGGATAAAATCCTTCATCTGCATTATCATGGAATCCAGCTCATATGAAAAGCCATGTTGCTAACATGGCTCACCCTCGAAAGATAATTCAATTCGGGATTGCAACTTTTGCAATACTTCGCTAGTCTGATACATGTCGTTCTAATCATTCTCAGGAGTACAACTCATGCAATACCCAAACCAGTTCGCCACCACAGGTTCGCTCGTCTCCGAGCAAAACCGCGTGTTGCGCAACACCTACATGATGCTTGCAATGACCATGATTCCCACCGTCATCGGTGCGTTCATCGGCACATCCGTCAACTTCTCCTTCATGATGCTACACCCTATCATGGGTTCGCTGATGATGTTCGGCGCGATGATGGGGCTGTTGTTTGCCGTCACGGCGCTGCGCAACAGCGTGTGGGGCATCCTTGCGCTGCTCTGCTTCACGCTGGTGGCCGGCATTTTTCTGGGTCCCATCCTGCAGGTCGCTCTGCATCTTAAGAATGGCGCGCAACTGATCGGCATGGCAGCCGGCGGCACTGGCCTGATCTTCTTCAGCTTGGCCACAATCGCCACCGTCACCAAAAAGGATTTCAGCTTCATGGGCAAGTTCCTGTTCATCGGCCTGATCCTTCTGATAGTCGCCTCGCTGGCCAACATGTTCTTTGCCATCCCGGCACTGGCGCTTACCATCTCCGCGATTGCGGTGCTGATCTTCTCAGCTTACATCATGTTCGACATCAGCCGCATCGTCCAGGGCGGCGAGACCAATTACGTGATGGCCACGATGGCGCTTTACTTAGATATCTACAACATCTTCATCAATCTGTTGAACCTGCTGATGGCGTTCAGCGGCGAACGAAGATAGCCCGGCAGTATTTCCACAAAAAGGCGGCCATTGGCCGCCTTTTTTATTCAGGATGATCTTTTGAACATGTCCTGCAATAATATTCTTTGCAAGATCAATCCCTACTGCAATAATGCTCATGACTTTTCCCCTACCGGTGGTTTAGAGGAGAACAACAGCTTCCATCCTGGCACTTTTAGCGTACCTTTCAGCATACTTTCCAGAAAAACTGAGGCAGCATCAAGACAAGATAGTCCCGCGCAATCCTTGGCAGACCTATCTCAATCTTGCCAAGGTTGTGCATCTAGACCGCTGGAGAGAAACCATAGGCAATTTGCCAGGCGTTTATATCCAAGATGTCGAGCTTCCCGATGACCATTCAGAAGAACCTGAAAATACTGAAGATCACGATCGTCAGCAGTTGCACGAACTTCTGCAGGATATGCAAGGGCGCGTCAAGGACATTTCAGAGCAGGACCGTGCTGGACTCTCTGCCTTAAGCATGACTTTGTCTACATTGTCAAATCAGTTGGTGAATGTTGAGACTATCATCGGAGAACGTGTCGAAGTCCTTCAGTCCCGGATTGACAGACTCGCGCATACCGTCAACATCCTCCTTTGGTTCGCTGGAGCAATATTGCTTTTCATGCTCTTCAAGTAAGACTGTTAGCCATAGATGCTGGAAAAAAACAATCTCATTAATATCAACCTGGATATGTCTTGCATTAAGCAATCTCTTCATCTATAGTTGTGCAACTTATTGTTCAAGTTATAAAGTTATGAAAGTCGTCACCTATTCACATGCGCGCAATGCACTTAAATCAGTATTGGACGATGTCGTCCAGGATGCAGACGTGACCATTATCAGCCGCCGCGACGCAGAAGGTGATGCCGTGGTCATGTCGTTGGACAGCTACAACAGCATCATGGAAACGCTGTACCTGACCAGCAATCCCGCGAACGCAGCCTCACTGGCTAAGGCAATTGCACAGGACAAAGCAGGGAAATCACTAAAACGCCGATTGCTTGAAATTTAATAATCATGCGTTCTATTCAGTTTGTGCCGGATGCGTGGGATACTTATCTGTATTGGCATGAGCAGGACAGAAAAACGCTTAAGAGGATTAACACGCTGATTACCGCAACCGCGCGCGATCCATTCTCTGGCATAGGCAAGCCGGAACCATTGCGCGGTGATTTATCTGGTTATTGGTCTCGACGCATAGACGATGCAAATCGCTTGGTGTATCGCGCAACAGATTCAGAATTGGTGATTGTTGCATGTCGTTTTCATTATGGCAGTTAGTCAGCATGATTTGCCATGAATTTATCAATACTTGCCCGTTGCAGTTACAACCCTGTGATACAGCACTTCGCGACTGACTGCACGGTGCCAATTGCCGCACTCCGAAAAGTACGAACATGCCATTTGATTCAGGCGATAATTTGCATCCCAACAACACAACTCTCCTTGTAAAACTATCTACCGCCTTCTTAGAGACAAAAAACACTGAACATGCTGCCATCCATAGAACAACGATTAGCCCAGGAACTCTCCGCCAAACCCGCACAGGTCACTGCTGCCATACAAATGCTGGACGAAGGCGCGACTGTGCCGTTCATCTCCCGCTACCGCAAGGAAGCCACAGGAGGTCTGGATGACATCCAGCTGCGTCAGCTCGAAGAGCGATTGAATTATCTGCGCGAGCTCGAATCACGGCGCACAACGATCATCGCGTCCATCACCGAACAGAACAAGATGACGCCAGAACTGCTCGATGCAATCAGCCATGCTCCGGACAAGACGCATCTGGAAGACCTGTACCTGCCCTATAAATTGAAGCGCAGGACAAAGGCGCAGATCGCCCGCGAGGCGGGCCTGGAAGTGCTGGCCGACGCACTTCTTGGCGATCCGACGTTAGCCCCCGAGCAGGAAGCAGGCAAATACCTGAAAGCCCCTTTCAGCACCGAGCAGGGCGAAAATCCAGGCGTGAGCGACATCAAGTCCGCGCTGGATGGCGCGCGCCAGATATTGATGGAGCGCTTCAGCGAAGATGCCAGCCTTTTGCAATCCCTGAGGGAATATGTGCAGGAGCACGGTGTGGTGGAAGCGCGCGTGATCGACGGCAAACAGGAAATGGCTGCAAAGTACAGCGACTATTTTGATTACTCAGAATCCATCAGGACCATTCCTTCACACCGCACGCTGGCGATATTGCGGGGACATCGCGAAGAGCTTCTTGCCGTGCGGCTGCGCCTGGATGCGGAAGCAGAGAAGCCATTGATGAGTGCGCCGCACAACCCGTGCGAGGCGCGCATCGCAGCCCGCTTCGGCATCAGAAACATGGGCCGCGCGAGCGACGCCTGGCTTGCGGACACGGTGCGCTGGACCTGGCGCGTGAAATGCTTTTCACATCTGGAATCCGAACTGATGGGCGCGCTGCGTTCGAAGTCCGAACTTGAAGCAATCAACGTGTTCGCGCGCAACCTGAAAGACCTGCTGCTGGCATCTCCTGCAGGCCCCCGCGCGACGATGGGTCTGGACCCCGGCATACGCACCGGCGTAAAGGTTGCGGTTGTCGACGAGACAGGCAAGCTCGTGGACACGGCGGTGATCTATCCGCATCAGCCGAAAAACGACTGGGACGGCTCGCTGCATGTGCTTTCCAAACTCGCAGAAAAACATCGCGTCAGCCTGATCGCGATCGGCAACGGCACGGCATCGCGAGAGACGGACAAGCTGGCACAGGATTTGATCAAACTGCGCCCCGAACTCAAACTCATCAATGTCGTGGTGTCGGAAGCCGGCGCATCGGTTTATTCGGCCTCCGAATTCGCGTCAAAAGAATTGCCCGATATTGACGTGTCGCTCAGAGGCGCGGTCTCCATCGCCCGCCGCCTGCAGGATCCATTGGCAGAGCTGGTCAAGATCGACCCGAAATCCATAGGCGTGGGCCAGTACCAGCACGATGTCAGTCAG
The DNA here is from genome assembly GCA_021781695.1 of Pseudomonadota bacterium. GTDB lineage: Bacteria > Pseudomonadota > Gammaproteobacteria > Burkholderiales > Gallionellaceae > Gallionella. The sequence continues at coordinate 473 of JAJXWG010000165.1, read as the reverse complement.
GCGCAACTGGCGCGCACGCTCGATGCAGTTGTCGAAGACTGCGTGAATGCGGTGGGCGTGGATGTGAACACCGCATCAGCTCCCCTGCTCGCCAGAGTTTCCGGCCTGAGCAGCAGCGTAGCCCAGGGCATCGTCAGCTACCGGGAAAGCCGCGGTCGCTTCGTCACACGCGAACAATTAAAGAAGGTTCCGCGTCTGGGAGAGAAAACCTTCGAGCAGGCGGCAGGATTCCTGCGCATCATGCATGGAGACAATCCGCTCGATGCTTCGACCGTGCATCCCGAATCCTATCCGCTGGTCGAGCGCATCCTTGACGACATCAAACAGGAAATCAAGGCTGTGATCGGCAACAGCACGCTTTTGAAAACCTTGAACCCTGCCCGCTATGCAAACGAGAAATTCGGCATACCGACCATCACCGACATCTTGAGGGAGCTTGAAAAACCGGGCCGCGATCCGCGCCCAGAGTTCAC
>JAJXWG010000164.1 GCA_021781695.1 Pseudomonadota bacterium | reverse complement strand
ACGCTGCCCCTGCTGCACTCGCACGGGAGAAAACTTTCCGCATGCGCTCATGACTTCGACCATCACGCATTCTTCCTTGCCGGGCTCAAGATGCGTGATGAAAAGCTCGACCGGTTGCCGCAACCTGGCAAGGCCCTTTGCCAGAAGTTCCGCACTCATGTGCCCCGATGTTGCCGCCGTTTGCGTGCCGGCATTTTGCAGTGTGACCTCCACCATTAAATAGCGAAGATTTTCGATTCCATTGAGCGCATCCCAGAACGCCTCGCAATCCGTGGTGTCGCCGCTGTATGCAAGACTGCCTGAACCGCTGTCCATGCAGTATCCTGCAGCCGGCACGGAATGCCTCACCGGCAGCGGGATGATGCGCCGGCTGCCAAGCATGACCGGCACACCATGCTGTACCGGCACGAAGCGGACATAGGGCATCTCGATGCTGGGCTTTACCGTATAGTCCGGCCACAGTTCGCCGTTGAACATGTGCGATTTCAAGGCGGCGATGGTCTCATTCAGCGCATGGATCTGCAACGGACAGTTTCTCAGGAAAGCCGCCGCATCGGCAAGCAGCGGCACGAACCCGCTGTGATCCAGATGCGCATGGGTCAGAAAGACATGATCCACCCTCGCCATCTGCTCCAGAGCCAGCTCGCCTGCGCCGCTTCCCGCATCGACCAGAATATCGTCGTCGAGCAACAGCGATGTGGTGCGTCTCTGCCCCCCTATCCCGGCACTGCTTCCCAGCACGGTCAGCTGCATTAGACGATCCCGCACTCGACCTTGCTGCGCAGATAGAATATCTGCATGTTCTGGCCGCACAACATGGAAAGCAATTTGTCGGCATGTTCATCGTCGACGATGAACTCGACCTTAACCGGCAATTCGCCTGCCAGCTCGAAAAAACTTTCCTCGTGCATTCTGCCGTGGCGGCCGAATCCCGCGATCGCGCGAAATGCCGATCCGCCCTGTATGCCAAGCGCTCTTGCCTCTTCCAGCAGCCACTCGTACAGAAGCTTGCCCGCATGGCGCTGTTTTTCGGATACATAAAAATCCAGCATGTTCATCATTGCCCTCCGTGCAGATGCTTGAAAGTCTGTATGCCCAGCACCGTCATAGCCAATGAGCCGCCGAGATGCGCTGCGATGATGCCCATGCCCCACGCATACTGCCCGCGCATCAGCAGGGTCACGGTCTCGGCGGAAAAAGTCGAGAAGGTCGTGAGCCCGCCCAGGAAACCCGTGATGACGAGCAGCCGCCATTCGGGCGAGAGCCCCGGATGCTGCATGAAAAAAGCGATAGACAGGCCGATCAGATAGCCTCCTATCAAATTGGCCGCCAGGGTGCCCAGCGGCAACTCCGGAAGCTGCGGGTTAAGCCACAGCCCCAGGCCCCAGCGCAGCCATGCCCCTAGGGAGGCTCCGACGCCTATGGCCAGAAAGGAATTCAAGATATGCGTTCGCTTTTGATGAATGACATGTGCGTATTCTACCCGACCACCCTGACCTGTGCGAAGCCGCCATGAGGCGTGCGGAAATTGGTCGTCTGTCCCTGATAGAGACGCGCTGCGAGAAGCTGGATTTTCCCGTCATAGACGTAGCAGCGCACATCGAATTTGAGAAACTCGCCATCAATCACGCAGCGCTCGCCTGGTGGAGCCAGCTGCTGCGCGACATAATCGGCATCCAGAATCTCGCCGAACACGCGGCGAGTCAGCTTTTCCCCACGATATGCGCCACGACTGCCGTAACCGCTGCAGGGTTTGAAGAACAGCTTCTTGCGCTCTGCCCAGAGGTGCTCCCCGTTCTCCGGCTGCACCACGAAGGTATGCGGTATGCCCTTTTGCAGAATACCGATATCGGCATCGCTGACACCGATGCTGCGCAGTCCATCCGCATCGGTCAGCCGCGCCAGATTGCGCTTGTCGGCATAGCGCGCATAGTGCGAAGGGCCGGGCGTCAGCACCACACTGCGATTCTGCCAGGTTTCAAACAGGGCCGGGTATCGCTCGAGCGAAAAATCCGTCAGGCGATTGTAGACCATGTCTATTTTCTGATCACCGGCATAAAGCCCGTCTGCGCTGGCCACAAGTGCCGATGGATCCACGATCAGCGTCTTAATTCCCGCGCGATCGAACAGCCGCTTAGCGAGCAGGAATTCGGGATACAGATACTGACCCTCGGGTTGTTCATCGACGATGGCCATGCACGACAGCGGCTGATAGCCCCGTTGGAGACGCCACTCGTTCCTGAACATGTCTATGAAAATGCGCTCAAGATCGGGCTCTGCCACCGCGATGCCGGGCAGGTCGCGCTGTTCAATCTGTATCAGCGCATTGAGAAATCCGCCGCCCGCATTGGTATTGATCTCGATGAGATGCGCACCCTCGCTGTTCACATGAAAGTCATAACCATAGAAAACACCCTCGGGGCTGCCCGGTTTCCTGTTCCCGACTCTTGCATCCTGGCTCCAACCTTCCCGGTTGACCACGCGGCCTATCGCTGCGATCACGTCTGTCATCTGCTGAAGCCTGGCAAAACTGATGTAAACGGGAACACTCGCGAAAATATGCGGACAGCGTTCGGAGATCAGGCCATACCACGCATCCCCCTGCGATCTCAGGTTCGCCCTGATGCCCTGCAGTCTGCCTGACTGACAATCCGCATTGAGCCTTTCTGCCTCTTTCATTTCCACTCTTTCTGTCCTGTAGTCCACGGCAGCCATGCAATAATCACAAAGCCTCGAATATTCCCGCCGCCCCCATGCCCGTACCTATGCACATCGTCACCATGCCGTATTTCTGCCTGCGCCGCCGCAAGCCATGCAGCAGGGTCGCTGTGCGTATCGCGCCCGTAGCACCCAGCGGATGGCCCAGTGCGATAGCACCCCCCAGCGGATTGACGAGACCGGGATCGAGATGAATTTCGCGCATCACCGCCAGAGTTTGCGCGGCGAATGCCTCGTTGAGCTCAATCCAGTTCATGTCTTCAAGGCTCAGGCCCGTCTGCTTCAATACGCGGGGGATGGCCTCCACAGGGCCTATGCCCATGAATTCGGGGGACACGCCCGCCACGGAAAAGCCTAGAAACTTTCCGATCGGCGCGAGATTGTAACGCTTCAATGCCGCCTCTGAACACAAGAGAACAGCACCCGCTCCATCCGACATCTGCGAACTGTTGCCCGCGGTCACCGAACCGTTCTGCGCGAACACCGCCTTTAACCTGCCAAGCGCCTCGATCGACGTATCGGCCCTGGGCCCCTCGTCCTGCGAAGCGATGCGCTCGCGCAGGATCAGCTCGCGGCTTTCCATGTCCGCGCCGCGCTCGACGATGCGGAATGGTGCGATCTCTTGCTCGAATTCGCCGTTGTTGATGCCCGACAACGCGCGCAGATGGCTCTGCAGCGCATAGGCGTCCTGGTCCTCGCGCGACACCTGCCATTTCTCCGCCACCTTCTCCGCGGTCAGCCCCATGCCATAGGCGATGCCGATATGCTCGTTCTCGAAAATCGCTGGATTAAACGCCACCTTGTTGCCCATCATGGGAACCATGCTCATGCTCTCAGTGCCTGCCGCGAGCATCACATCGGCCTCGCCTAAACGGATGCGGTCTGCCGCCAGCGCGACAGCCTGCAATCCTGAGGAACAGAAGCGGTTCACTGTCAGCCCCGGCACCTTGTCCGGCAATCCCGCAAGCAAGAGCGCGATGCGCGCGACATTCATGCCCTGCTCGGCCTCAGGCATCGCGCAGCCTGCGATCACGTCGGCAATGTCAGCCGGATCGAGCGCAGGCGCATCCGCCAGCACGCTCTCAATCACATGGGAGAGCAGATCGTCGGGGCGCGTGTTGCTGAACATGCCGCGTATCGCCTTGCCCACCGGCGTGCGCCTGGCCGCGACGATATAGGCTTCCTGTATTTGCTTGTTCATGGTTTCCGCCTCTCTCGTATGCCTGCAGCCGGAGAATTTCAGACAGCTTCAGTAAAGCGCGCTCGACAGCTTGCGCCGGTATTCCGCCACCAGTTCATTCTGCCCGCCCAACAGGTTGAACACGTCGAGCAGCGTCTTCCTGGCAATCTCGTCCTTGAAGCCGCGATTGCGCTGCACGATCTCGATCAGTTGATCCATCCCTTCGGCATGACGGTTTGAAGCGATCAGGAAATTTGCAAGTTTCAAACGCGCTTCGAGATCATCCGCGTTTGCCGCAACTGCTTCAGCAAGCGATGCCTCGCCCACGCCGCCAGAATTCGCCTCTGCAAACTTCAATCTTGCCAACAGCTGCAGCACGCGGTCATCCTTCATGATGTCAGGAGACTTCACGCTGTCCATCAGACGTCTGGCCTCAGCCACCTCTTTCACGGCCAACAAAATCCCCGCCGCATCCACGCGTACCCACTCGTTGCCGGGCTCGAGCCTGGCTGCTTCTGCAAGCAGCTTGAGCGCGCCGGCCAAATCGCCCGCATCAACCTGCTGCTCTGCCGAGCGGCGCAACTCTTCCGCGGGGCTCGGGATGATCTTCT